>JBPCPQ010000175.1:0-1913 GCA_050999015.1 Pyrinomonadaceae bacterium
GCCCCTGACCGTGCAGGACGCCGAGGAAACTGTCCTTCCACCCGCTGAAAGGGAAGTAGGCCATCGGCGCGGCGACGCCGATGTTGCCGGCGGGCGCTTCGTAGCGAAACTTGCGAGCCGCCGCGCCCCGGGTCTAACAACTGCCTCGCGCGGGATGCTGCTCAACACCGCATCATAAGCCAGCTCGGAGGCGAGCACCGCGAGGGTGTTAAGCGGAAGACGCGCGTTCTCAACTTCGGCGGTCGTCGCCGCGAACAGCACGTCGCCGTCGGCTTGCATCTGAAACGGTTGGATCGCACGGCCCATCGAAGTGTGAACCTGCACCGCTGACGCCGGAGTTGCCAATGCTCAAGTTTCTGATTGGTGACGACGAGCGTCAGCGTTGTGTTCGTCGGCATCGGCTTTTGCGCTTCAGGTGTCGGTGTGGGCGTGGGCGACGCAGCTTGTGACTCTGCCCGTTCGAGCAAGCGCCGCAGCGCGTCAGCCTGTGAGAGTCGCGTGCCCATCTGCGGATCGCGCAAGCCGCGCACAACCTTACCTTGCCAATCAATGATCGCGCCGAGCGCATTGACCACCGTGAAGACTGCGATCTTCGTCGCTCCCACTTGGCGGAACGCTCCGCCCTGACCGGACTGTTCGCGGTAGTTTCTGCCGATGTATTTGCCGACGCTGACGAAACGACCAGCCCCGCGCGCACCGAGCGGAAAGCGATTCGGGCGTGCCGCCCTGAGTGCCGCGCGCCCTAACTCTTTATCGGCGTAAATGATGTTCGTGCGCCCCGGAAAGTCGTACACGATGGCTCCGGCGACGTTGGCGACTTCCTTCCGATTGGTCGGAGTTTCGCCGGCGCGCACCGGAAACGACGGGCGCAGGATAGGGTTCCCTGACGAACGCGGGCTGAGGCGCACCTCGTAGCGCAAGCCGTAATCAAGCGTCAGGTTCGGGCGCAGTTTCCAAGTGTCTTGGGCGTAGAAGTCGTACTCAGGGTATTTGGAGGTGTAGCACAAGTACTTTTTTCCGCCCCCTGATCGGCAGCTACATAAGGGATTTTCTGAAAACAACTGTTTCGACAACTTTGCATTTTTCTTGTAATCTTGCCAATAAAATACTTAGCGGCGAGGGTTCGCGGGTTCTACGATGAAAAATATTTGTGTGACGGAGCCATGCTGCTTCAGCCACCGTCGCGGTTGTCACCAACGCAATGGTTTACCGTCGCGTCTCCTTTGAAGTCGAGGGATGGGGAATAAATGAACCTCTATTCGGGATTCATTCGCAAAGAGCATAAAATAACTGCTGTAAAATGTGAGCCGGAGCAACGCGGTTATCGAACGACACAGGCAGGCGTTGTTGAGGCATTGTTGCACGGTGCAGACAATTACGCGGCCGATTTGTCAATAAAGAAAGCAAAAGGATTGTAATGTATCTTGCGTGTTGGCTTAGAAGTAGTGGCAAAGGAGAGGTTGAATTATCACATTAGCTATTCGTTCCATGTTATTACGGTACGGCGTCGCGGTCTTAGCCGTGGCGTCGGCGTTGGCTGTGACTGAGGCGGCGCAGACGCTGATGGAGCGGGCGATTTTCCTGTTGTTCATGAGCGCCGTGATTGTCAGTTCGCGCTTCGGCGGAATGCGCGCCGCTCTGCTCGCCACGGTTCTTTCCGTTCTTTCCTGCATATTTATCTTGCTCCCGTCGTTTGGCGATCCCGACAAAGTGGGAGGCGACGTGCTGGCGCTCGTCGTGTTCATCGTCGTCGCCGTGTTTGTCAGTTTTTCCAATACGGCACGCAGCCGGGCGGAAAGTTTGCTCAGACAAGCCGAGACGGATTATCGGCGCATCTTCGAGAATGCGATTACGGGCATTTATCAAACCACCGTCGCCGGTCGTTACATGACGGCGAACCCGATGCTGGCACG
>JBPCPQ010000213.1:0-7323 GCA_050999015.1 Pyrinomonadaceae bacterium
CCGGCGCACCCGTTGACGACGAAGTTGACTACGCTTTGAAAGTCTGGGCCGGTGAGATTCCACTTCGTCTAAAAGCAGATGCACCGATTTCCGATTCGAGATTACCGGCGGAGATAGAATTACCCGCCCACGTCGCAAATTATTCAAGGCAGAATGCAAAATAAGAATAGAAGGCGGTGAGCATCACGACCGCGACTCGAAAGGTTTTATCACTATGACTACTTTAACAATCAATCGCCCCGAAGCAACTGAATACGCGCCCTATTACGGAAAATACATTTTGCTAGTCCCCGACGGCGACATTCTCAAGACCCTTGAAGATCAATTGGGCGCAACAGGCGAACTGTTGCGTGGCATTTCTGAGGTACAGGCCGATTCACGCTACGCGCCGGACAAGTGGAGCATCAAGGAAGTCGCCGGACACATCATTGATGGCGAGCGCGTCTTCGCTTATCGCGCGCTAAGGTTCGCGCGTGGTGATGGGACGCCGCTTCCCGGCTTCGAGCAGGACGATTACGTGCGCTACGGCTCGTTCGATGCGTGTAAGTTGAGCGACCTTGCGAGCGAGTTTGAATACGTGCGACAGGGAACTTTGAGTCTCTTTCGTCATCTCGACGGCGAAGCATGGCACAGGCGGGGAACGGCGAGCGACGCTGAAGTGAGCGTGCGCGCGCTGGCGTACATCATCGCCGGGCATGAGCTTCATCATGTGAGGATTCTCAAAGCAAAGTATCTGTCAACATAAATATGAAAATCATCGTCTGGCTGTTGCTGTGTTTGATCTGGGGGACGACGTGGCTTGTTATCAAAATCGGCCTCAATGATTTGCCGCCGGTAAGTTTTGCGGGATTGCGTTTCACGAGCGCAGTGTTGATTTTGAGCGTCATCATCTTATTTCAAAAAATCTCTCTGCCGAAAACGAAACGCGATTGGACGCTGCTCGCCTTAACCGGATTCCTACAGTTCAGCATAAATTACAGTCTGGTTTTCTGGAGCGAGTTGTATATCTCTTCGGGTCTCGCGGCGGTTTTACAAGCGAGTATCCCTGCCTTCGGATTGTTGATGGCGTGGGTTCATCTACCGCAAGAGCGGATAACGTGGCAAAAGATTGTGGCGATTTTGTTGGGCGTCATCGGCGTTGCGATAATTTTTATCGAGCAACTTCACGTTAATAATTTAATGGCATTCGCGGGCTGTGTGGCGATTGTCATCGGCGCGTTTGCGGCGGCGGAAGCAAGCATCTTGACCAAATCACGGGGCGCGTCGCTTCATCCGGTGAGTTTGCTGTTCGGGCAAATGGTTTGCGGCCTTCTGCCACTCATCTTCGTCGGGTTTATCAAAGAAGGAAATCCGTTAAACTTTCATTGGACGTTCGGCGCGATGTTCGCCGTTTTGTATTTAGCGGTCGTCGGCACAGTCGTGGCGTTCTGGTTGTACTACTGGCTTTTGCAGAAGGTTGAATCAACGAAGGCGATGACGATTGCGCTCGTGACGCCGCTGGTGGCGGTTATCGTCGGCGCGATTGCGTTGGATGAGAAACTTCTGCCGCAAACATATTTCGGCGGCGCGCTGATTCTCGGAAGCGTCTGCCTGACAGCTTTTAGGAGGCAAGCGAAACCGTCTTACAATCGTCACAACCAACAGCCCGGTAATGGCGCGTCACTGAGCGCGCCGGAATCAGTTCTGTGAGTGCTAAAAGAATCGGAAAGAAGGAACGTCATGAAATTGGAAGCGATGAATAACACGCATAGTTTCAAAGTCAGCGTGACATGGACTGGTAATCAAGGTCGTGGGACGGCGAGTTACACATCTTACGAACGATGTCATGAGATTTCCGGCGACGGAAAACCTGTCATCCCGGGGTCGTCCGATCCGGCGTTTCGGGGCGATAAGTCACGATACAACCCAGAAGAATTGTTAATCGCATCTCTCTCCGCCTGTCACATGCTCTGGTATTTAAATCTATGCGCGGACGCTCATCTGGTCGTCACGGACTACGCCGATAACGCCGACGGCATCATGGCAATCACGGAAGACGGCGGGGGCCACTTTACTGAAGTGACCTTGAAGCCTGCGGTAACTGTGACAAAGGAGAGCGACCTCACATTGGCGAAAGAGTTACACGAACAAGCGCATCACCTGTGCTTCATCGCTAACTCTATGAACTTCACGGTGCGCGTCGAGCCGACGATTGTTGTCGAAGATTCTGTTGTCGAGGTTAGCGTATGAAGCGAAGCAAGGCGTCATCATCGGCCCTGCGAATCGGACTGATCGGCGATTACTCGCCACAAGTCAGAGCGCACGCCGCTATTCCGCAGGCGCTCGCCTTGGCTGCTCCCGCCGATCACAAAATTGACGTAGAGTGGCTTGCCACTGAAACACTCGACGGAGAAATTCATTCACAGCTTGCTGCTTTCGATGCTCTGTGGTGCGTTCCCGCAAGTCCTTACGTGAACACCGAAGGCGCGTTGTGTGCGATACGCTTCGCGCGTGAACATCGCCTGCCGTTTCTCGGCACATGCGGCGGATTCCAACATGCTTTGATCGAATACGCGCGCAATGTGCTTGGAATCGTGGAAGCAGATCACGCCGAATCAAACCCGGAAGCGGCGACGCCGTTAATCGCGCCGCTCTCATGTTCTCTCGTCGGAGCGAAAGGCAGAATCAAATTGAGAGAGGGTTCACGGGCAAGGCTAATTTACAACGCGAGCGAGACGACCGAAGAATATCATTGCAACTTCGGCTTCAATTCACAGTACCTCGAACTATTCGCGGATAGCGCGCTTCACGTCACGGGAGTTGATGAAGACGACTCGGTTCGCGTGATAGAACTTGACGAACATCCTTTCTTCGTCGCCACACTATTCCAGCCGGAACTGTCGGCTTTTTCGGGCAGCAAGCATCCACTCATCGAAGCATTCATACAAGCGGCGGCTCAATGTTAAGTTAGGTTGCTTCGCTGTGGGAAGTTGATGAGGTAGAAGTTATGCTTCGGGCTGTCAGCACCTTCGCGCTTTTTGCTATTCCCGTTATCGGAGTGGCTGTGCCCGTGTATGTCCTCGTGCGTTCGTCCATTAATTTCAGACGTACTAAAAAGGGGGGCGGCTATATCATCATCAAGGCTTTCGGCTCTCTAGCGGCGTGGGCCTTTGCCTCCTTTCTCATGCTCAATGCGCTGTTCTTCACCTTCTATATGGCGAGGGACGTTGACCGTGAAGCTAATGCCAGAGCGGTCGCGCTGAGGCTCATCATTTTCTGCGTCGTCTATGCTCTGGTAGGATTCGGCTTGGCATTGTGGTCGCAGCACAGTGCCGATAATGAGCCGGTTGAAATTTTCCCGAAACGCGCAGCCTAACAACGGCATGCAGCGGACGCGCACCCAGCCGCCCTTTCATCCTCGAAGTTCTGTGCGCGCCGCTGATGCCGGGCGTTAGACGTGCTTCGCTCTCCTAAGACTTTCAGGTAACGAGCATTGAGCATAGAATCGTGTCATGCCAGTAGCCCTGAGAGTCAAAGGATACAGATTTTTCTTCTTCAGTTTGGAAGGACATGAATCGCCGCACGTCCACGTTGAGCAAGCCGAAAGGTATGCTAAGTTCTGGCTGAACCCAGTATCGCTAGGTCAGGTCACGTGGTTTCCGTAGTGGTGAGCTATGGAAATCCAGAAACTTGTTGAAGAGAATCGGGACGCTTTGTTGGAGAAATGGAATGAGCACTTTAGCCATTGAAGTTGAGCCTCTTGCCGTAGATGTTAGTTGCACAGATGATAGCCTGCGAGTTGTGCTGGCTGATGGGCGGGAAATAACCGTACCGTTGGTCTGGTCTCCACGCTTGCAGAAGGCGACAGATGAAGAAAGAAAAGCATGGCGATTGATTGGCGGCGGGATTGGTATTCACTGGGAAGCGGTAGACGAAGACATATCTGTTGAGAGTTTGCTCAGATTGAAATAGTCCTCACCCGCCCGTCTACCAATCTGTTGCAGCACGACGCCCTCGCGCTTATCTTTGCCAACTGTACTGATTCCTCTCGAAAAACTCCGCCGCGCCTTCGTATCGAACTTCTTTTTTGATTGAAAAGCTCGTCGCACTCAACAAATATGTGAAGCGAAACAACGCGTTCTTATTATTATCCGGTCCGGTTTTCTCAGTCACAATCCTAAGCGTGTCCCCGGCGAGACGTGTCCTCTCAATTACCTTCTCACCATCAATAATTGTCCCGTCTTTGCCAATCGTTACCGTTGCTTTACTGTTTGCTTTTGGCTCGTCCGGGTATTGATACTCGAAAACCCAAGACAGCTTATTCGCGGCGGATCGCGTGACGGTCAGGTTTGAGGGAATTGAAACCTTCTTGTTTGTTCCGTAGTCCGCATACGTCAAAGTTCCCGTCCATTGTGCGCCTGTCAAACGCTGCAAATCTTCAGGTTTTACCTTCGGCGTTTCCAGAAAGGCGAGTCCGAAAAAGGATGATGTGATTAACAAAGCAGAAACAAAGACTTTCATATTCTTATCCATTCATTTTAATAAGTAGCCGCCATAGAGTCTGACGTGGGCGAAAAACACACAGCATGTTAACGCTTCAGTGTCGTCGGGTCTTCGACCTTCGGTTTCCCAGTTGTCTCGACGCTGTTGAGGCCGAATGACCTGTTGATCCCGATGACTTCGCGCTCCGCTTGAGGAACAAGGCGGCGCGCGTTACGCCCGATGAGGTATTCCGATAGCGGGCTTGCGAAGAGATAGCGCAGGGCGGCGAACGGCGCGAGCGCTCCCGGCACGTAGACCTTACGCCTGCGCCGCTCAATGGCTTTGACGAAGGCGGCGGCGCACGTCTTAACCGGGGTGACGGAGCTGAACGGCCACGGGAGCGTGGCGAGCATTTCGTTGAAACTCTCCACGTCGTGCCGCGCGTCGCGCACCATGTCGGTGTCAATCCATGACGGATGGGCGATTCCTACATCGACTCCCTTGTGCGCGACTTCAAGGCGCAGCACGTTGCCGAACTGCTCGACCCCGCTTTTCGCCGCCGCGTAGGTGGAGATGCCCGGCAGCGGGGCCAGCGCCGCCGCCGAAGAGACCAGCAGGTAGTATCCTCTGGCAGCCGTCACGTGCGGCAGCGTGGCGCTGACGGTACGCACGACACCGATCAGGTTTACTTCGATTGTTCGCACGAGCGCGTCCACGGGGCCGATTGCCACCGTGCAGTTGCTGGCGATGCCGGCGTTGGCGACGACTACGTCAATGCCTCCCAGCGCCTCCACCGTGTTGTTGACGGCGCGATCAAGCGCCGCTTGATCCGTCACATCGCACTCGAACCAGACGTGACCAGCGCCTAACTCACTCGCCAGCGCGGCCAGCCGGTGCGGCTCCAAGCCCACCAGCGACAGACGTGCGCCGCCCCTCGCAAGCATGCGCGCTGTCTCTGCGCCGATGCCGCGCGCCGGGCCTGTGATAACTACGACCTTACCGGAAACACTATATCTCACCCGACAAAATCTCCTCCAATAGAAAGTCTGCGGGCTGCTTTGCGTCGTGCGGAAAACTCAATTCGTAGTCGCCCGCGTTCAGACGCGCGACGCGGCGGCGAAATCGCCAACTGAAGTCCGGCCAGAGCGTGGAGTTGCGCCCCGTCGAGTCGAGATACCAACTCGCGCAATTGCCGGCAACCCACACCGTCCCTTCCATTCTTCTCTGTACTTCAGCGACGAAAGCGCGTTGTGCCTCGGGGCGTGGCTCAATGGCGCTCGCGCCGTGTCGCCGCATATGGCTGAGGGCAGCGATCAGATGTTCAATCTGGGCTTCGATCATGTATACAACCGAATTGTGTCCGAGTCCGGTGTTGGGGCCCATCAGGATGAAGAGATTCGGGAACCCCGCCACCGTTGTCCCGATGTGCGCCTGCGGACTTCCGGCCCACACCTCGCCCAGTGTTCGCCCTTCGCGGCCACGAATGTGTTGAGCAAGCGGCGGGTCGGTCACTCGAAAGCCTGTGCCGTAGATTATTGCGTCAACGGGGCGCCCGACGCCGGAGCAATCCACGATTGAAGCCCCGCGCACCTCCGCGATACCTTCGGTCACCACCTCGACATTAGGTTGCATGAGCGACGGCAGGTAGTCGTCCGAGATGAGTATGCGCTTGCAGCCGATAGCATAGTTGGGCAGCAGCTTCGCGCGAAGCTTCGTGTCGTGTACTGAGCGTTCAAGATGCCGCCGCGCGATTCGTTCGACTTGCCTTGCCAGCCAGAGGTGGCGGAACGCCAGCAGGAATATCTCGCGGAAAAGGTAAATTGAGGAACGCGCCGCGCGTTGCACGGCAGGGAATCGGCGGAACAGTCGGCGCTCAATCACGCTCAATGTGCGGTCGTGGCGCGGTATGATCCACGGCGGTGTGCGCTGAAAAAGGTGCAGCTTTGCGACCTTCGGTTGAATCTCCGGGACGAACTGGATAGCGGATGCGCCAGTGCCGACGACGGCCACGCGGCGGTCTGTCAGGTCGTAATCATGATCCCAACGCGCGGAGTGGAACGTCTTCCCTTGAAAGGTTTCTAATCCGGGAAGCTGTGGCACTGCTGGCTCGCTGAGTGCCCCCGATGCCATCACGAGTACCGAGGCCGTGAAGATTCCTTGCGAGGTCTCGATGCGCCAATGCTGCGCGGCCTCGCCCCAGACGGCTTCTCGTACCTCGTGGTGGAAGCGTATGTGCGGCAGCACGCCGAACTCACGCGCGCAACGCTTCAGGTACGCCCAGATTTCAGGCTGAGACGAGAAGCTGCGCGTCCAGTCCGGGTTCGGCGCGAAGGAGAATGAGTAGAGGTGCGACTCTACGTCGCAGGCGCAGCCCGGATAAGTGTTATCACGCCACGTCCCGCCGACGTCGCCCGCGCGCTCGAAAATAATGAAGTTCTCGACACCCTCTTGCTTCAGGCGGATGGCAGTGCCGATGCCGCCGAAGCCGCTGCCGATAATCGCGACTCGCGCCCCGACGCTATTATCTTCAAGCTGCACCTTGTCACCTCATCTGAGACACAGCAAGCGTTATTAAATTTTTATGGTCGGATGTTGCATCCTGATAAGCCACAGGATTGCTTTTAACGATACGCATTAAACCTCAAAAGCATCCATGAAGTGGCAACGCTTCCGAACGTCTATAGATACGTGTAGGTATGATCTAAGTCAACATCAGCGGAATAGGCTTGTGGTGGAGTCCGACTCTCACGCCGCCTCTGTCTGTGCATCGTGTTATATCGTCTGCATTGCGGAAGCGAGAACAGCACAACCCTCGTCCGCGAGTGTGCGGAAGAAGAGGGTTGTGCTGTGCTACTTCACCCG
>JBPCPQ010000496.1:0-10318 GCA_050999015.1 Pyrinomonadaceae bacterium
AGCGCGACGCTCATCGAATCATCCCCGAAACTCATGATGTTATCGCGGAAGTAGCGGGCGGCAGCCGGAGCCATCTTCTCGACATCGGTGCGCTCGGCGCTCGGCACGCCGTAGTGCTCGGCGGTCGGGCCGAGGAACTGGAACAGCCCGGCGGCGCCGGCGAAGTTGTTAGTAGTGATGTTGGTGTACTCGGTCTCGATGAACGGGATGTAGAGGCCGACGACGGGCGGGACGCCGCGCTCGTTGAAGGCGCGGATGATAACGGGGGCGTGCTTCGTCGCGCGCGCGAGGATGAACTTCGTGTCGCCGCCCCACAGACCCGTGCGATTGCTGCCGACCCGTCTCGCAAATGCGTCGAGCCAGTATTCGATAGCGTGGAGGGCTTCGGGCGTAAATGCATACGGGCGCTTGCCCATCATGATCGCGATGCGTTGCGCGCGCCCTTTGATGTATTCCTTCTTTTCTTCCTCTGACATTTTCAGGTAGAGCTTGCGCTCGCCCGCCGGCAGCGCGGCGTCGCCCGGCGAGGGCAAAGTTTTCGCCGGGACATTCGCCGCCTCATCCGCCTCCGCCGCGACTTCGCTCGACGACAGCAAGGGACTGAACGATGAAGGTGTAACTGACGGGACGGGGGACACCGGAATCGCCACTTCCTGAATCGGAGTCGCCGTTGCGAACTCTTCGCTTACCTCGACGACCTCGGCGCCCGTGTCCTCAAGTATATCCGGCGAATCGTCGGGCGAAGACGTTGAAAGCGCCGCGACAGATTCGCCGGACTCGTTTTTCTGACCAGTGCCAGCTCTCTGACCAGTGCCCGCGCGTTGGTACAAAACGAAGGCCATCGCACCGAAGAGAATGGTGATAATTGCGACGACGGGAATGACGAGTAGAAAAATAGAGGGGCCGCTGGTTGCCGGCGGCTGAGTTGGCAGATCGGCGTGACCGGTTGCTGATGGCGGTGCGAAGGGAGGTGACGCCGAAACGGAAGCGAGGGCGTCGTGCCTGACTCTGATTGTGACAATCGTGTAATTACCGATGGACACCTGATCGCCGTCGGACAATTTCATTCCTTCGGGCGGCACCCGTGCGCCGTTAACAAAACTTCCGTTAGTCGAGTTCTCATCGGTCACCCAAACGCTTCCGTGCTGGTCACTAAAGCTGGCGTGGCGGCGCGAAAGGCCAGTGTCTGCGGCGATCACGACCGAAGACATGTCGGTGCGTCCGACGGTCACGGTTTCGCCGTTGAGCGAAACTTCCGTCGAGCCTTCCGGCGAGTTGATGTGCAACGTGACTTCGGCCATCGCTAAGTGTGAGCGCCCGTCAGTACAGAGAAGAGAGCCTCCCATCCGCCGGCAAGCCAAATTCCTTCGGGTTCTCACCGACGATGCCGGCGGCGAAGAACCGCGCAACGCGCTCGGCCTGCTCGCCGCTGACGACGCCGGCGTTTTTCATCTTCCAGAAGTCGTAACGGTTCTGCCCGCCCGGATCATTCTTTTCCAACTCGTCGTTGAACTTGCCCGCTTCCTGAAGCGTCATGCCATAACACGCGACGACATACACAAATTCTTCTTTGCTGAAAATGTCCAGTAGTTCTTTGATGTAAGCGGCGGCACGGCGCGTTGCGGCGGTGGGGTCAGCCGTGGCGTTCGTCGTGCCCGCCTCGTTCAGTACCGCACTCGGAAGCGCCCAGACGCCGCTGCCGTCGCCTTTATCCACAAACTTGGTGAGGCTCATCGCCATCACATAGCCGAGCAAAGGCGGCTGGATGCCCTGCGCGTTCATAAACTCGCGGTCAATCGCTTCGCGGTACTTACCAGCACGCTCGTAGTAACCATTGGCGCTGCGGTACTCGCCCGTATATTTGTTGATTAAAGCGACAAAGGCCGGATCGAACTTGTAACGATTCTTCTGGGAAATCTGCGCCACGAGCGTGTTCGCGTACATGGCTGTCGCGTCGGTACTCGCTGCGGGAATTCCCGGCGCGCTCACCGGCGGAGTCGGGGCTAGTGCCGGCGTCTCTTCAAAGATCATCTCTTCAAAAGGTGTTGGCGTCGCTTCAGCCTCGCCGGTCTCATCTTCGTCCTCACTGTTCTGTGCGACGGTCGGGGTGGGTGTTGCGGCACTCGCCCCGGACTTCCCGCCGAGGACGCCGGTGCCGTACAGAACGGCGACCAGCACTCCGGTCACGACCAGCCCGCCCAGAACAACCGCCGCGATGATAGCTGGGGAAAGTGCGCCCGGTTTCTGTGCCGGCGGCGGAGGCGAAGGCGCGACCGCGGAAGGGGAGGCGACATCCGCCGAAGCGGGGGTCGAAGGAGATTGCACGCTTCCCGCCGCCGCTGGTGCGGCGCTTGCGCTCGCAGTACCGTCGCTTGTTTGCTGCCCTTCTGCCATCGATAAGCGGAACTCGATTGTGCTCGTCCCGCCGAAACAAATCAGATCGCCGTCGGCCAACTGACGTTCCGCTTTAACTGCGGCGTCGTTGACGGTCGTGCCGTTGCTGCTGCCGAGATCGCTCAACCAGAATTCGCCGCCGCGCGATTCAATCACGGCATGATACTTCGAGACGTTCGAGTCGCTCGCCAGACAGAGCGTGTTGTCGGATTTACGCCCGATGGAGACGAGCGCACCGGAAACATCCAGCTTACGTGTCCCGTGGCCGGGTTGACTGACAATGAGTTGCGCGCTTGGCATGTTGAACTAAAGCGGGCTTCTTAGAAAAAGTTTCGGGCATCCGCAACAAGTAGGACGTGCCTCTCGCGGGGCTGTTGCGCCGCTTATTTTACGCAGACTGTGCTTGTAAGCAAGTCGAAAGAACTTGCCGGCAGAAACACGGAACGGTTGGTTTACCATCTGCGCAAGATGCTTGGCTTCCGCACGGCACATAGAGTATTTTTCAAATGAAGGATTCTTGAACATTAAACTCTCACCCACAATTTATGAAAATCGTTTTTGTCGAGGTGCGCGGCGAACAGGAGCTTGGCCGTCGTGAGTTTGAGCAGACGGTGATTGTCGCCGGGCGCGACCCGGCGGTGTGCGACATTTTGTTTGATCAGACCGAGTGGCCGATGGTGTCGCGGCGGCACGGCGAGTTTCGTCTGGCAGACGGGGAGTGGCGACTCAGCGACAACAACTCGAGCTTCGGCACGTTTCTCGACGGTCAGCGCGTCGCGCAGCCTGTCCCGGTGCGGACGGGGGCGGAGATACAATTCGGCGCGGGCGGCCCCGTCATGCGCGTCGTCGCCGTTGAAGGAGCCAAGCCTGCGCCCGCTTTGCCGGACGCCAACGAGCCGACACTGATCGAGTTCCTGACTCCGCCGCCATCCCCTTCCCCGTCGCCCGCTTCAAAGCCTCCTGTCGCCGCGCCGCCAGCCGCTAAGCCACCCGTCTCCAAGTCGCTCGCGTCTGCCGAGCCGCCGCCGCAAAAAGCGACGCCGGCGGGGCGAGTGCCGCCGCCGCCAGCTTCTTCGCAACAAGCGCCGATACCGCCGACACCACCGGCCGCTTCGCCGCGCGTGCCAATCACGCGGGCCGGCGAGCGCCCGGCGGCTTCACCGGCAGCAGGTTCATCCGCCGCGATTGAGTTCGTGAACCGTGAATCCGGCGACATCGAGCGCGTCGGACTCAATGGCGATTCAATGTTGCTCGGCCGCGATCCGTCGTCGGGCGTGCCGATGGACGCGGCGGCGGCGGTCGTCTCGCGTCGCCATGCCGAAATTCAGCGACATGACGGGGAGTTCATGCTTGTTGATCTCGCCAGCTTCAACGGCACGCTGCTCAACGGCGGGCGCATCGCCGCGCCCGCCCCGCTCCGCGATGGCGACCGCATTCAACTCGGCATCGGCGGCCCCATCCTGCGTTTCGTTGATCCGACGCGCCCCGCCCCGCATGAAGCGAGAGAAGAATTATTTGCGGAATCAGTTTCCGTAATCGCCCCAGCGCCGTCTGCCGCTGGCTCATTCACCGCCAAACTTCAGCACACAATGGTTGTGAGGCCCGGCGGCACGAGCGGCCCACTCGGTCAGAAAGCATTCGCTGCGGCCGGCGCGACATCCGCCGCTCCGCAGTTGATGACGCGCCGCTCCTTCGACGGACGAGCACATCTGACAATCGGGCGCGCGCCCGACAACGACATCCGACTCGACGGATTGCAAATCTCTAATCATCATGCGCGGTTTGTGCGCGGCGGCGATAGCGGTGCCGTCTTCATCGAAGACGCCGGCTCGACCAACGGCGTCTACGTAAACGGCGCGCGCATCACAAGCCGGCGTCCGGTACAGCCGGGCGACATCGTGCAGATCGGCCCGTTCATCGTGCAGGCCGATGCCGAAGGCGGCGTCGCGGTTTTCGACACACGCTCGAAGACGCGGCTTGACGCCGTGCAGATCAGGAAGGAACTGACCGACCGCGCGCGCGGCACAATCAAGTTGCTCGACGACGTGGCGCTGACGATTCAGCCGAACGAGTTCGTCGGACTCCTCGGTCCTTCGGGCGCGGGCAAGTCAACCTTGATGGACGCGCTCAACGGCACGCGACCCGCGACGGCCGGGCGCGTCTTGATTAACAACCTCGATCTATACCAGCACCTCGAATCCCTCAAGCAGTCCATTGGCTACGTGCCGCAGGACGACATCATTCACCGCGAGTTGACGGTCTACCGCACGCTTTATTACGTCGCGCGGCTCCGGCTGTCGCGCGACGTGTCGGCGGAGGAGATAGATCAGATCGTCAGTGAAGTGTTGGACGTGACGGGACTCGGCGAGCGGCGCGATGTGCCGGTGGCGCAACTCTCCGGCGGGCAGCGCAAGCGCGTCTCCATCGCCGTCGAATTGCTGACGAAGCCTTCGGTGATTTTTCTCGACGAGCCGACATCAGGGCTTGACCCGGCGACCGAAGAGAAAATCATGAAGCTCTTTCGGCAAATCGCCGAATCGGGGCGCACCGTGATTCTGACGACGCACGCGATGGAAAACGTGCGCCTCTTCGACAAGATCGCGATTCTGATGCGCGGCAAACTCATCTTCTACGGTACGCCGCAAGAGGCGCTTGCGCACGCCGGCGCGGCGACGTTCAGAGACCTCTTCGAGAAGCTCGAAGAATCAACCGCAACCGGGCAGGGCGGCCTCGCGTCGCTTCCGCCGAACGCGACAGCTGAACAAAAGCGGACTTACGACGGGGGGCGGGATGAAGTCGCCGAAGAGTGGCGGCGGCGTTTTCACAGGACGGAAGTTTACCGACGCAATGTCGTCGAGCCGCTGAGCGGGTTGACGCACGATGGACAAACGGCCCCGGTCGCGCATCGCCGCCCGACAATCGCCGACGCGGTGCGACAATTCCTCACGCTCGTCAGGCGCTACGCGGAAGTTCTCCGCCGCGACCGTTTGAATTTGCTGATCCTGTTCGCCCAAGCGCCGATCATCGCCGTGCTGACGTTCCTCGTCGTCGGCTCGGAAGCGCCGCGCGACTTTCCATACTTTCTGCTGGCCTTAGTCGCGCTGTGGTTCGGCACCTCAGTCGCCGCGCGCGAGATCGTCAAGGAGCGCGCGGTTTATAAGCGCGAGCGAATGGTCAATCTGAGTTTGCTGCCTTATGTCGGCTCGAAGCTGTTCGTGCTTTCGCTTATCGTCGGCGCGCAGTGCGTGCTGCTCTTCGGGACGCTCAAAGTTTTGTCAACGGTCTTGTCGTCCGCCGATTACCTGCCCGGAAATTTCTTTCAACTCGGAGCGCAACTGCTTACATTGATTTTGACCGGGATGGTTGGAATCGCGCTCGGGTTGTTCGTCTCGGCTATCGTTAAAACGTCGGAGATGGCGACGAGCCTCGTGCCGTTGATTCTAATTCCGCAGCTTCTTTTCTCCGGCCTCGTCGGCGTGCCGGAAGGCGCGGCGCGCGTGGTCGGCGCGGCAATGCCCGCGACGTGGGCGTTCGACGAAATGAAGCGTTTGTCGGGTCTCGACACGTTGAGCAAAGAAGGATCGGATCAGGAGGGGCGTAATCAGGGGCGCGGGCTTTTCAAGCAGATCGAGCACGAGAACGAGCAGGTCATCACTCAGGCGCGCAAAGATATTGAAAACTACCGCGCGCGCGCCGAGCGTGAGATGAAAGACTACGAGCAGAAGATGGGTGAGTTTCTTCAACGCGGCGCGAGTGTGCCGGGCGCGTCGCCGCCGCCTGAGCCGCCCGTCTTAGGCCAGCCGCCCGCAGTAAAGGACGCGAGATACAGAGACCCCGACCTGAGCGGCTACGTCGAGTTTTTGCATCCGTGGGGCGGCGTCGCGCGCGACGCGGCGATTCTCTCCGTGATGCTGCTGATTTTCTTCGGCGCAACCGTCATCGCGCTACGCGTCCGCGACAGGTGAGAAGAAGGGGAAAGGGGTAAAAGGGTAAATGGTAAAGGCACCTTCCTGTCGCCGTCTCTTTCCTCTCCCTTTCCCCTTTTACCCCTTTCCCCCTTTCCCCATAAGTTTAGGTGTCTTGCAGCCATCCTTGCAGGAGCGCGTAGCGCACGATGTCAATGCGACTTTGCATGCCCATCTTCAGGGTCGCCTTGGCCTTGTGGGCCTCGACGGTTTTGACGCTCAGGGAGAGGCGTGCGGCAATCTCTTTGTTACTGTAGCCCCATGCGACCAGACGCAGGACTTCTTCTTCGCGGTCGGTCAGCGCGGCCTGGGCTTCGCCGCGCGCCTTCCGGTGCGGGCGCGCAAAATTGTTCATCACCTTTCCCGCAATCGCCGGGTCGAGGTAGTTGCCGCCAGCCGCGACAACGCGGAGCGCATCAATCAGATTGGACGCGGCGCTCTGCTTCAGCACGTAGCCGGAGACGCCCGCGCCGAGGAGCTGTTGCAGGTACCCGTCGTCTTTGTGGCGCGTTAGCGTCAACACCTTGATGTGCGGGCACGCGCTTTTTAATTTCTCGGTCGCCTTGAGTCCGTTCAACTCCGGCATCGAAACGTCCATCACGACCACGTCGGGCTGAAGCTCCTGCGCCATGCGGAACGCCGCGCGCCCGTCGCCCGCCTCGCCGACACACTCCATGTCGCTTTGCGCGTTGACCAACATCTTCAATCCATCGCGGAGCATCGTGTGGTCGTCGGCGAGAAGAATACGTAGCTTGCTCATTTGGGCTTCCTTTGTGTGGCAGGGCGGCGTGGCGAGCGTCGCGCGTCGCCCGCCGCGCGCGCCGATTGGAAAAACTTCCGCCGCTCAGTGAGCTTGAAAACTATTTCGATCTTCTCTTCAAACGACAGCGCGGCGAGCCGCCGCCGATGCCGCTCTTTCTGTTCGATAATCGAGTTGATGTCCGGGTAGTTTTTCACGGCTTAAATTTCGACTCGTTCGCCTGCCATTTCTTCCACAAGTTGTGTCGCCGCAGAACGGGGTTGAGCCGCCGCCCGTCTACCGCGCCTTGATCGAGGAACATGCTAATCCGCAGATAGTCTTTGGGGCGTCCGGTGTCGAGCATGATCGCGACTAAATGTTCGGCGCGCATGACGCGCGTTTTCGTTCGCGCGTAGCTGATCGTTTGCGCTTTCGTCACCGCCTCTTCGGTGAGCGCATTAAAGACGGGCAGGAACTGGACGGGGAGTCCTTCAATGTAGATAAACTCACCTTTTGTCTTGTGGCCTCGCCCGGTCAGGTATTGATAAATCGGGGCGAGAATCATCAAGCGTCCGACGGTTGGCTTCACCTGAACGAACACGTCGAGGTCGGCAGTGTCGAACGGCTCAAGGTAGTAAATCGCGGCCACGGCACCGCCGATAGCGTATTGGCTAATGATGCCGTCAACAACCATCCGGTTAATCACCCTGAGCGTTTCCTTCATCTACCGTTTTCCACCGGCGGGAGGGGCACGCGCACGAAGAGAGTCGTGCCGACGCCCTTCCTGGACTCTATCTCCAGCGTGCCGCCGACGAATGAGGCGCGCTCGCGCATGTTGATTAAGCCGATGCCTCTGTCCTTCGAGCCGACGGCAGTGCGCAGATTAAAGCCTTTGCCGTCGTCCTCGACGATGAGCACGACCTGATCGGCGCGGCGCTCGAAGATCACGTCCACGCCGCCGGCCTCGGCGTGCTTATAGATGTTGTTGAGCGCCTCCTGCGCGATCCGGTAAAAGTTGATTTCGATTTCGGGCGGCAGGCGGTCTGCCTCACTGACGAAGCCGGTGGTGTGAAACTTCGCCGGGGTGCCGACATGCTTCGACCATTCCTCGATGAAGTTCTGGAGCGCCGCCGGCAGCCCGAGATCGTCGAGCGACGCCGGCCTCAATTCCCACGCGAGAAAGTCCACTTCGTTGTCGATTTGCCGGGCGATGGTTTGTATCTCCTCGACCTGCGCGCGCGAGGCCTCGTCGTCAGCGAGTCGCGTCCGGTGCGTCTCGAGCTTGAGTTGGAGCGCGGTAAGTTGCTGGCCGAGTTGGTCGTGCAGGTCGCGCGCGACGCGCTTGCGCTCCTCCTCCTGCGCCGTGACGATTTTCCGCACGAGGCCGCGCGCGCGCCCCTCGGCGGCCAGACGGTCGCGCACTTCCTCCACCAAAGATTCGTTCACTTCCTGCAACTCGCTCGTGCGCTCTGTGACGCGCGACTCCAACTCATCGTGCGCGCGGCGCAGCGCTTCCTCCGCGCGCCTCTGCTCGGTCAAGTCGCGCGCGATTTTGGCGTAGCCGATGACCGCGCCGCCCTCGTCGAGGAGCGGCACCAGAACGCCGCTGACGTAGAAGCGAGAATCGTCTTTGCGGACGTGCCAGCGTTCGTCCGCCGCGCGCCCCGCCTCGCGCGCTTCCCGCATCTCTTTCTCAGGCTCGCCCTTCGCGCGGTCTTCCGGCGTGAAGATGATCGCGGAGGGCTGGCCGATTACTTCCGCTTCCGTGTAGCCGAAGACGCACTCCGCCCCGACGTTCCAAGTTTCGATGTGTCCCTCCGCATCCGTCGTTAAGATAGCGTAATCGGTGACGCTCTCCATCGTCAGGCGCGAGCGTTCCTCGCTGCTCCGCAACGCCTCTTCGGTCCTCTTGCGTGCGGTGACGTCGCGCACGTTGGCGACGAGACCGCCGACCGCCGGATCATTGTAGAGACTCGTAAAAGTCCCTTCGACCCAGCGCCAAGTTCCGTCCTTATGGCGGACGCGGTGTTGCAGGTCGAGGCTCACACCGGGCGTGTTGACGAGTTCGTTCAAAGCTTCTTCGCAGCGCGGACGATCTTCGGGGTGTATTAAATCGAAGGGATGTTGCTGTGCGAACTCTTCCGGCGGGTAGCCGGAGACGCGCTCGGTCGTCGGGCTGGCGTAGATGATCTTGCCTTCGCGGTCGCTGACGGTAATCATGTCCGCGCCTTTGCTGATGAGCACGCGAAAACGCTCTTCGGATTCGCGCAACTGTTCTTCCGTCTCTTTGCGCTCGGTGATGTTCTGCGTGATGCCGACGAAACGCGGCTGCCCGTCGGCGGTGTTCGTCGTAATTGCGCCCTGAGAGTGAAACCAGAACGCCTCGCCGTTCGCCGGATTGACGAGACGATATTCGGATTCGTAATCGCCGCCCGTTTCAATCGCTTTGTTAATCGCGTCAACCGTCGGTTTAATGTCGTCCGGGTGAATCAACTCGAATGTTTTGTCAATGTTGTCGAGCAGCGGAAAACCGATGACGTTTTGGGTATTGCTCGACCATTCGAGTTCTCTCGTCGCCGGATTCATCTCCCACGAAAAAATCCGCCCGGCGTTCAACGCCTGTTGCAGACGCTCGCGGTTTTCGCGCAGTTCAGTTTCGATTCGCTTTCTTTCGGTCACGTCGCGCGTCGAACCGGCGACAGATTCAACCGTGCCGTCGGCGAAAACGGGCGTGAAAATATATTCGTAAAAGCCGGGTTTGCCCTCAGGACTCGTGAACGGCGTTTCGTCTCTGACGATTTCCGCGCGCTCGAAAACCTGCTGAATTTGTTTTTGCAGACGCGCGGCTAAATCCGGCGGGTAATTCAAATCGAAAAAGTTCTTCCCCGTGATTTCTTCCGAAGTGATGCCGAGTAAATCGAGCAGCGGCAGGTTTGAATAAACGAAACGCCCGTCGCGGTCGAAGATGTAGACGAAATCGCTGATGGAGGTCAGCGTCGTATCGAAAAGGCGCGCTTGCTGTCCCACACGATTCGCGAGCTGGCGGTTTTCTTCTTCCCGCCGCTTGCGCTCGGTGACATCCAGAAATGTCAGCACGATGCCGTTGATGTGGTCGTCGGCCGTGCGGTAAGGCGAAATCCGCATCAGGAATGTGCGCCCGTCCTCCGTGCCGACCTCGCGCTCGACCGCGTGGAGTTTCTGCAAAACTAACTCGGCGTCC
>JBPCPQ010000403.1:0-5976 GCA_050999015.1 Pyrinomonadaceae bacterium
CGTGCCGAACCTTTTCGTCTGCGACGGCTCAGCCTTCCCACCTCGACGGCGGTCAACCCGTCGCTGACCATCGAAGCCATCGCCGCACGGACGGCTGATCGTATCAGGGAAATGACCCGACGTGGGCAATTGAAGTGAGGAATTTACGCGTTTTATAACGAAAGTTTTTAGGGCAGGGAACAGGATGGTGATTATGTTCGGACTTGGTAAACCAAAACAAATTTCTGAAACGGAAGCCGAAGGGGAGGTCGAGCGCGCTTTTCACGAGATTAGACAAACGCTTCGCGTGAGCGGGATAAATCTGAACTTTCGCACGTGGGCTGGGTACCAGAAGTTTTTTCCCGTAATGTGGGACGCGATGCGCCCTAATGCGGAGACGCGCGCCTTTGAAACGGCGGCTGATCGGGTGCGCGCCGAAGCCGTCCGCATCGCCGAAAGGTTAGGAAAACTCGACGCCGCGACGAGCCTGCGTTTGGGCGAGAGCCAGTCTTATCAGATTAGGAGGGCGCTCGATCTGTATCATTACATCAACCCGAAGCTGCTTGTTCTCACCAGTGCGGTAAGTCTCGCGCTTGACGGCGAACGGACAGGCGGCGCAACCGGAAGCGTCGAACTCATTGAACGCGGAGCACCCACGCAGATGTATCCGATGGAGATGGTCGCCGAAGAGCCGGAAGACACACGCCTGCAAGAATTGTTCGAGGACATCAAGCAAACGCTTTCGCTTTCCACGATCAACAGCGACTACCGCACGCTCGCGCTCTGGCCTGATTACCTCGCCGCCGGTTGGCGAGCTTTAAAGCCAATCACGAAGAGCGAGGAGTACAAGCAGGCTTCAGAGCAATTACGAAAGATGGCGGGCGAGGTGGCGCAAACTCTGCCGTACGGTGTGCCGCTCTCGCGTGAGCGCGTTGAAGAACTCGGCGAAGACGCGGACGAAATCATCGAAACGACACGCAAGTTCGAGCACATTCTGCCGTCGCTCATCATCAACATCGCTTTGTTTGAACTCGACTGGCGCACGCCGGACACACTCGTACAATCGCCCTTCCCGGTTGCCGCACGCCGCGATATAGGAAACAGACAAGGAGGCGGGCAATGAACTGGCGAGACTATCAGTCAATGCAGCGAGTCGCGGAAGTTGGCGAACGCTTTGTGAGTTATATGGGCGAAGGCACAGGCGATCC
This sequence comes from Pyrinomonadaceae bacterium, assembly GCA_050999015.1. Lineage (GTDB taxonomy): Bacteria > Acidobacteriota > Blastocatellia > Pyrinomonadales > Pyrinomonadaceae > JBPCPQ01. The sequence goes on from JBPCPQ010000403.1 coordinate 1,188, forward strand.
CGTGATATTGATTCACGGTATTCCGACGTGGGGCTATCTCTGGCATCGCCTCATCCCCATGCTTGCGAAACAGAATCGGGTGCTCGCGCCCGACCTCATCGGCTTCGGCTATTCGGACAAGAGCGACTGCTTTGACCGTTCCATCGCGCGACAGGCAGAGATGATTGATGCGTGGATGGAAAAGGTCGGGATAGAACGCGCGCATATCGTCGCGCACGACATCGGCGGGGGCATCGCGTTGCGGTTGGCGACCTGTTTTCCGCATCGGGTAAACAAGCTATGCGTGATGAACACGGTCTGTTACGACTCGTGGCCCATCGAAGCCATGTTGCAGTTCGGACACCCGGAGACGCGCCGCAAAGTTTCAGCATCTACGGCGGTCACAATGCTGAAGCAAGCACTCAAACAGGGCTTCGCCACATCACCGCATGACGAGATGCTGGACGGACTACTCGCGCCTTACGCCACTGAAGTCGGCAAGCTCTCACTCGTCCGCAACGCGGCGGCGCTCAACACAAATTTGACAACGGAAATCAGTCCTTTGCTCGCGCGGATCGAAGCCGCGACGCTCATCGTCTGGGGCGAGGACGATGTCTTCCAACCTCTTAAATATGGCGAGCGGCTCGTGCGGGACATACCCGGTGCGCGGCTCGTCCGCGTCAAAGACGCGCGCCACTTCGTGATGCTCGACCAGCCGGACGAAGTTGCGGGGCACGTCTCGACGTTTCTCGGAGAGTAGCGATGCGAAGCCGAATAGGAGCCGGAATAGCCGCTGGCAACGTCGCCGGTCTCGTGATGGCGATTGAGATGATGGGGTATATGTAAAGGAGAATATTGATGACCAATACAATTTCGAGGGAAGAGCTAAAGGGTAAGCTTGACCGTGGGGATAAATTCCTGCTCGTCGAGACGCTGCCCGCGCAAGCCTTTCACCACGCGCACCTGCCCGGCGCGATCAACCTGCCGCCTGACCGCGTAGACGAGTTAGCGCCAGCACTCCTGCCCGATAAGGTATCTGAGATCGTCGTTTACTGTGCGAATCCGACGTGACACGCCTCGGAAAACGCCGCGCGTGAATTGGCGGCGCTTGGCTACATGAACGTGCGGGATTATGTGGAAGGTAAACAGGACTGGATAGATGCTGGATTGCCTGTCGAGAGCGATCATCGGCATTGAGATGTCAATATCGACTCTTATCGCACAGGGCAGAGGATTTCTCTAATTTGAGGAGCGTCATCCGTAACGGTAGTTGGGTGTGTAAGTAAGATTACATACTCTGCTACCGCAACATGCATAAGCTACATGTTCATATATTTCGCAAAGGGACTTAAGAGATGAGCACATCATTAGATGTCGAAAGAGCAGTGAAAGACAGGTACAGCCAAGCCGCGCAAGCGCGTCAAGAGTCTTTGTGCTGTCCGGTCAGTTATGACCCGAAGTATTTGAGCATCATCCCCGACGAAATCAAAGAGCGGGACTACGGATGCGGCGACCCGTCTGCCTTCGTGCGTGAAGGAGATGTGGTGCTTGATCTCGGTTCGGGCGGCGGCAAGATTTGCTATATCGCTGCGCAGATCGTCGGCGCAGGTGGGCGCGTCATCGGGGTTGACGCGAACGACGAAATGCTCCTGCTCGCCAACAAGTACCGGTACAGTATCGGAGAACTGATCGGCTATCAAAACGTCGAGTTCCGCAAAGGGCGCATCCAAGACTTAAGGCTCGACCTCACGCAAGTTGATCAGTATCTCGCCGAAAACCCCATCGCTTCATCCACAGACCTCGCGCGCTTCGAGGCTCACTGCACAAATTTAAGAGAGCAATGTCCGCTCGTCGGGGACGAATCTGTTAACGTCGTGCTGTCGAACTGTGTGCTTAATCTCGTCAGACCGGAAGACAAAGAACAACTGTTCGCCGAGATGTTCCGCGTCGTGCGGCGCGGCGGGCGTGTCGCCATCAGCGACATCGTAAGCGACGAAGATGTTCCTGAGGAGTTGCGCCGTGACTCTGAACTTTGGTCGGGCTGCATCTCAGGGGCGTATCGCGAGGACGCATTTCTCAACGCCTTCGACCGCGCCGGCTTTTACGGCATGGAGATCGTCAAGCGAGACGAGCAACCGTGGCGAACGGTGCAGGGCATCGAATTTCGCTCTGTCACAGTGGTCGCCTACAAGGGAAAGCAGGGCGCGTGTTGGGAGCGCAAGCAGGCTGTAGTCTATCGCGGTCCGTGGCGCAAAGTGGTTGACGACGACGGGCACGTCCTTGAGCGCGGAAAGAGAATTGCGGTCTGCGATAAGACATTTCAAATCTATAGCGGCGAGCCTTACGCAGAGGACATTTTTCCGGTAGGGCCGCTCGAAGAGGTATCACTTGAAGAGGCAGTCGCCTTCGATTGTCAACGTTCGACGTTGCGTCACCCGCGCGAGACGAAGGGTGTAGATTACGACGCAACAGATTTAGCGGGTACGGCGTATTGCGAACCGGGCGCGGATTGCTGCTGATACTTCGGTCGCTGAATTAAATCCCTGAAACGACTTTCGGAGATCAATCACTTCCGCGCATGATTCTTTATTCGGTGAAAATTGATGAAACTTCGTAAAGTTCCGGAGTGGTTGAGCGTGCCGTTGATACTCAGTGCGTTCGGTGCGCTCGTATTGTTCGAGCGTCGCCGCCCATTACGCCGTCTAACAGAATCGAAACTTACGCGCGATGCGCGCAATTTAGCGGTCGCTGCGGCGGGCGCAATGGCACTTCAATTAGCCGAGCGCCCCGTGATCGCGCCGCTCACCGCGTTTGTCGAGAGGCGCAGGTGGGGATTACTAAAGTGCGCTCGCCTGCCGGCGTGGTTAGAAGTCACGTTAGCCGTCGTCTTACTGGATTATACGCTTTATATTTGGCACTACGTTACGCATAAAGTCGAATGGCTGTGGCGTTTTCACGTCGTGCATCACGTCGATCTAGATATGGACGCTTCGACCGCATTGCGATTTCACTTCGCCGAACTTGCCCTCTCGGTTCCATGGCGCGCTGGTCAGGTCATGGTAATCGGAGTTTCACCCTTCGCTTTCTCCTTGTGGCAGACTCTGTTGTTTCTTTCGATCATGTTTCACCACTCGAACGTCCGCTTGCCGATTGAAGTTGAACGCGCGCTTAACCGCATCATCGTCACGCCCCGGATGCACGGCATACATCATTCGACGGTGCGCGCGGAGACCGATTCGAATTGGTCGAGCGGACTCACAGTGTGGGACTACTTACATGGCACGCTTCGCTTAAATGTGCCGCAGGATGAAATTGACATCGGCGTTCCCGCATATCGTGAGCCGGAGGAAGTTGCGCTTGAAAGCATCTTGGAAATGCCCTTTACACGACAGCGCGCGACGTGGGAATTACACGAAGGCTTCAAACTCCCTACGCGACACAGACACGCGGAACTTTCGCCCGATCAACTTTCAGTTTGATATTTATTTCGGCTTTGTTGCATAAATAGGGTTTTGTACCCATATGTTGCGGCTGACCCACAAAATTTAAGACCCAAAAACGCAACATATAGATTTATGCAACAACGCCATTTATTTCTATGAAACCTAATGACGAGAATGGAAAACTCCCCGTCGCCGAGCGACCTTTTCGAGTTCTTATCATCTCCGGCTCTGACCGGCGGCAATACAACTGTCCCGGCGTGGATTCAAAGTCGCGCGCTCTGATGCTGCGGATGGCTGATCATCTGCCGCAGGAGTGGGAGATTGATTACGAAGATTTGGGAAACGTCTAAGCGCGCGCGCGAATACAAAGTTGCAACGCCTGCGTCTCGACTTCGATGGCGCTTTGTTGCTGGCCCTGCAACTGCTATGACAAAAACAGCAAGCTCGAACCCGACTTGATGTGGGATTTGGATATGTACGCGCGGCTTGACCTCGCAGATGCATGGGCGATTATCGCGCCGGTGAATTGGTACGCGCCTACATCGAACTTGAAGCTGATGTTCGACCGCCTTGTGTACATGAACGGCGGCAATCCGCGCGAAGATTTGATCGAACACAAGGACGCGGAGTTGGCGATGAAGCTCGAACACTCGCCGGAGTGGGAGAAAATGGGCCGCAATCACCTTGAAGGCAGTACGGCGGCGTTCTATGTTTACGGTGACGACGGCGGCCACGAGCTGGATGCGGACGGCAGACCAAAACACTTGCGCCACAAAAATTACTTCAACCCCGATGAAGAACCGTTTGACGACGACCGTGATACTTACGCGCCGCTCGTGTGGCAGTGCCGTTATAGCGGCATAGAAGTTCCCGACCGGCTCTGGCGCTATAAAGAGTTTGGGCAAGGTAAGAAATACAGCGACAATCAAGCCGAAGATATGGCGACGGAGACGAACGTCTTTCAAGACTTCGACGAGTGGACAGATGCCTTCACCGCATTCGTTAGAGATAAAGGCAAAGTCGAGCCAAGTGAATACCGCGCTTACGGCTATGAGCCGCCCGGACACCTCTGGCGAGATTTGAAGTTGCAGTGGAGAGAGAAGCGCATCGCGCTCGGCTTTCCGCCCGAAGATTCTTCACCCGCAAAGCAGAAGGAACTCGGCATCAATGTGGACGAAACGCTACGCCCGCGCAAGAGCGAAGGCGAGAAACTACGCGGGTAGCGGAAGTGATAATCTTCAGCAGTTGATGCCGAAACAATTTAATGCCTGCCAAAACTTGGGCGAGCTTAAACGGGCGCTGTGGAACAAACGTCGTAGGTGAAAACTTTTGAAAGATTCTTCTCACTCTATTCGTCATGCTTTCGG
>JBPCPQ010000046.1:0-6690 GCA_050999015.1 Pyrinomonadaceae bacterium
GCTCGAAGCTGAATGGTTCAAGATGTGATGTCGGGTCCTGAGTCGCGTATCCGCGCGTTGGTAGCATGTATCAGTTCTCCTTAAACTCGGTTTCTAAGATTCGCTCGGTCGTTACCGGATGTTTGTACACTTGTGTGTCAACGTCAATTCGCCGAAGCAGTTTGCAGTTCCAACGCCGGGTAATCCGTGTAGCCGCGCGCGTCGCCGCCGTAGAACGTCGGCGGGTCAGGCTCGTTGAGCGGGGCCTGAAGACGGAAGCGCAGAGGCAAGTCGGGATTGGCGATAAATAATTTTCCGAACGCGACCAAATCCGCGTCGCCGCGCGCGATTACCGCGTTACCCGTTTCGTAATCGTAGCCCTGCGCGGTGATGACCATCCCCCCGAACAAGTCGGCGAGATGCTTCGTCGCGGAAACAACCACGCCGTCAACTTTGTACGCTTCCTTGTCGGCGGGTTCGATAACGTGCAGGTAAGCGAGATTCAATCGCCCGAGTTTTTCCGCGACGTAGCCGAAGGTCGCCGCCGGATTAGAATCCTTCATGCTGTTAAATGATCCGGCGGGCGAGAGCCGCACGCCGACCTTGCCCGCGCCCCAAATCCGCGTCACCGCTTCGACAACTTCGAGCAACATCCGGGCGCGATTCTCGATTGAGCCGCCGTATCCGTCGGTGCGTTTGTTTGTCGAGTCTTCGAGGAATTGGTCGAGCAGGTAACCGTTCGCGCCGTGAATCTCGATCCCGCCGAAGCCGGCGTCGAGGGCGTTCTGTGCGCCCGTTCGGAAATACCCGACGACGCTTTGAATCTCATCAGTTTCGAGGGCGCGCGGCGCGACGAATGGCTTCATGCCTTCGTAGGTGAAGAGTTCGCCTTCGGCGGGAATGGCCGAAGGCGCGATTGGAAGCGCGCCACCTTCTTGCATCAAAGGGTGCGAGATGCGCCCGACGTGCCACAGTTGTAAGAAAATTTTACCGCCTGCTCGATGCACAGCGTCCGTCACGAGACGCCAGCCAGCGATCTGCTCCGGCGTTCCGACGCCGGGCGTGTTCGGGTAGCCGACGCCTTGCGGCGTGACGTGTGTGGCTTCCGTGACGATCAATCCGGCGGAAGCGCGTTGGGCATAATAAGTCGCGTTCATTTCGGTCGGGGCTAATCCTAAGCCGGCGCGGCTGCGCGTCAGCGGCGACATCACCATCCGATTCGCCAGTTCGTAGTCTCCCAGCTTGACGGGAGAAAGTAGATTTAAGGTGTTGTTAATTTCCCGTCCCACAGTAGTCCTCCTCCTCTTCAGGCGGCAGCCGCGCCGTCTAGGTATTTCTCGATCAGCCGCGCGAGCGACTCTTTCGAGGTCGCGCCGACGATCCGCTCCGCCTCCCTGCCTTCGCGGAAGAGGATCAGCGTCGGGATTCCCTTGATGCCGTAGCGTTGCGAAGCGGAAGAATTTTCGTCCACGTTGATTTTGACCACCGACGCGCTCCCGCGATACTGCTCCGCCACAGCCTCGATGGTCGGCGCGATCATCCGGCAGGGCGCGCACCACGGTGCCCAGAAATCCACCAGCACCGGCTTCTCCGATTGCAGAACGTCCTTCTCGAAAGACGTGTCACTCACCTCTTTAACGTATTCACTCATTGTCATTGCTCCTCATGAGTAGCTAAATTTTTGAAAACTGCCCCTGCCGTTGTGTCATGCGCTAGATCGGGGCAGCCTGAGAATCATGGCCTCTCCGGCCAAACGCTCTGCTCAACAACGCGGGCATCCACGCCTTCGCCTCATCTTCGCGGGGGAGTTCGGCGCGCGCCTGACGTTCGCCGAGAAGTCTGCGATACTCGCTCACGCAAGGAGGGCACTCCCCGCTCGCGCCCACCCATTCGGGGCGACTCGCCCGGATCGAGTTGAGCACCGCTTCTTCCGTTGAGTCGTGAAGGGCGCGGTCGGTTAGCGTGCGCCCGCACCTCAGGCAGCACTGCAAGCCCGGCGTCAGTTCTAACATTTGTTCCACCACATACACCCCCGCGCAATCGCCATCCAAAATTCATCTATGTATATATGCACAATTATCTATATAAATGTCGTGAAAAGTTGTTGCCGACGTTCTTTGACTATGCCTTCGCGGGGCGTTTGATGCCGCCCGGCCCCGCCTTACTGGACTTATTTTGTCGCATCCCCAGACGGCGACCGAGTTGCTCGACGTATTCCGCCAAAACTTCGGGGCGGGCGCGCAAGTGCTTGAACTGCCCCTCAGAGCGCGTCTCGACCAGCCCGGCGTCGGCGAGTTCCTTCAGGTGGTGCGAAACGGTAGCCTGCGCCACGGAAAAGTGCCCGACCACCTCGCCGCAACACATCTCACCGCCCGCGGTAATCACCTCAAGAATCTCAAAGCGGCGCGGGTCGGCCAGCGCCTTGGCGATCCGCTGAAACTGATTCGTGTCCATCGCGTCTCCTTCAAAGATTCGTATATATACAAGCATCTATATACTTTGTCAAGCGTGGGTGAAATTACATGCGCTCTCCGGCCTGCCGTCTTTACGACCCAACGCTCGCCGCCGCCGCCGGATCAAAAATCAATCAGCAACGCAGTGCGCCTTCCATCGGGTGCGGAAACGTATCTGCATCGTCCGCGCCACGCCGCTCGGTCAGACACGCGAAATCTTTTTCGATAAGCAGCTTGAGCGTCGCGCCCTCCTCGCCAAGCCGTTGCTCGCCGGCGAGTGAAATTCGTTCGGAGTCCGCCCACTCACGCGCCATGCTCACGGGCAGGCGCACCGTGATGCAGCCATCTTGGTAATCGGCGGCGATGGTGTCCTCGCCCGATGATTCTTCGAGCCTGTAAACCAAATTTCGATTTATGCCGAAGTGAATTGTTTCTTCCACGCGCCCGCCGTCGCCGATGCGCGCGACTTCGGCGCGCGTTAAGCGCAAGCGTAACGAGTCGCCGCGAATCCGCAACTTCATCTTCTCACCTCGACACAGATGTAATTCGTCCCCGCCGCCGATACGTCAACGCCAGCTTCGCGTATTCGCCACGCGCCCGCATAGATGTTGAACCGCTCGTCGCGGACGAAGCCTAAGAGCGTCATCCCGGCGGAGCGCGCCAACTCGACCGCGAGGCTCGACGGCGCACCGACCGCCGCCAACACCGGCACGCCCGCCACAAGCGCCTTTTGCACAAGCTCGAAACTCGCGCGCCCCGAAACAAAAATCAGATTGTCTCCGAGCGGCACTTGCCCGGCGAGCAATCGCGCGCCGACGAGTTTGTCGAGGGCGTTGTGCCGCCCGACGTCTTCGCACAGCAGAATCAAATTGCCTGCCGTGTCGAAGAGCGCCGCCGCGTGCAAGCCGCCGGTCGAATCGAAAACCTCCTGTGCTCCGCGCAACGCTCGCGGCAGACGGTGAATTGCTTCCGCGTCGAGCACGGGGGCGTCCGCGCGCAAGGGGTGATGAGCAATCGTCTCCAACGCTTCAATTGATGTTTTACCGCAGACGCCGCAACTTGATGTCGTGTAGAAGTGACGCTCCAACCGCTTGAGGTCAACCGCGACGCCCGCGCACAGATCAACGCGCACGGTGTTGCGGACGCCGCTTTGTGCGAGCGGAGCGCCGCAATGAAAAACGCGCATCAGGTCTGAAGTTTGGCGGATGATGCCTTCGCCGAAGAGGAATCCGGCGGCAAGCTCGAAGTCGTCGCGCGCGTCGCCGGGCGTGCGCATCGTCACCGAAATGCTCCGCGAAGTGCGCTTGCCCGCAACCTCGTAGCCGAGCCTGATTTCGAGCGGTTCTTCAATCGCCAGCACATCCTTCTGCGTCGCCGAACGATTTCCGCTGACACGATGCACGGAGACTTCGACGGTACTATGCCTTGCCATGCGCGACCCCTCGACTCACGACTGCGGTTGAAGCGGGGATGATGTTAGCATTATTAAAAGCGTAAACGGAAAACCGAGCCGATGATAATAATATCGCCCGTCCGGGCGCGGCCATCGTTTAGCCCTCACGTGGTAAAAATCCAACCCCAGATTTCTATTTACATCCCGCTTGCTATGCCGTCTGTGGCAAATTCGATAATCCTCTGACACTTACTGCCATCCATCTTAATGATTCGATTGACGGTTCGACAATGCGTGTCGAATCATCGCTGTGCTCGTTCCGAAACAAAGCAACGTCGCCGCCTCACCATGTTCTTCATCGAAGATGTTTCAGTTTTGAAAATCAGCAAAGTCGCAGAGGCATCGGACAATTACGAATGAGACGAAATATGTATCAAACTGTATACTTACATCAGATATTGTTGACTCCATTCGTCTCAAACTGTATGAAGGTGATTTATATGGAACTACTGAAGCCGAACGACGCGGCCAAACTGGCGGGCGTCAGCTACCTGACGCTCAAGCGGTGGATTTACGCGGGCAAGATTAAAGCGACTAAAACTGCCGGGGGGCATCATCGCATCGCCCGGGGCGAAATCGAGCGACTGACAGGGGCAAACAAAAGTGGAAAATCGAGGCACAAGAAGCCAATCGGACTCGATGCCATCAGCGGGCGCAACAAGCTACTCGGAACAATCACGGATGTTCGCTACGAAGGCCTGCTCGTGCAGGTGGGCATTGACGTAAGCGGTCAAAGAATTACTTCGATTATCACCAGTGATGCGGCGCAAGCTCTCGGATTGAAGGAAGGCGTGAGTGTCTACGCGCTCATCAAAGCCACTGAGGTGATGGTTATCAGAGGATGATGAAAGTGAATTGTCGCTCCTGTCTAATGTCAATTTTTCTCGTCGTGCTTCTTGCCGGGTGCCGCTCGTCCGCACCGACGAACAACCATCCCACGCGGGCGAACGGCGAGATCGTTGTCTCGGCGGCGGTCTCTCTGCGCGCCGCATTTCAGGACATTGGCAATCTCTACGAAACTCGCATCGGCACGAAAATCAAATTCAACTTTGGCGCTTCCGGCGTGATACAAAGGCAGATTGAGGGGGGCGCACCCGTTGACCTCTTTGCGAGCGCCGGGTCGAAGCAGATGGATGAATTGGCGGCGCGCGAACTAATTGATAAAGAAACGCGGCGCGACTTCGCGCGCAACGCTTTGGTGCTGATCGTCCCCGTCAACGCCGCGCGTCAAATAAATTCATTCGCCGGTATAGCAAACTCACAAATACAAAAACTCGCCGTCGGTAACCCGAAGACCGTGCCCGCCGGTCAGTACGCCGAACAGTTGCTCACTAACATGAAGTTGTTGCCCGCGCTGCAATCGCGTTTGATTTTCGGCGAGGACGTGCGACAGGTGCTCGACTATGTGGCGCGCGGCGAAGTGGACGCCGGGATCGTCTACGCGACGGACGCGAGCGCCGCGAAGGACAGAGTCCGTGTGATTGACACGGCGCGCGGGGATTTGCACGACCCCATTCTTTATCCTCTCGCAGTCATCAAAGACAGCCGCTACAAAGAGGACGCCAAAAGATTTAGCGAACTCGTGCTCGGCCCCGAAGGCCAGAGCATTTTGCAGAAGCACGGCTTCTTAAGCGCGAGCGCGAGATGATCTGGGAAGCGTTTAAGTTGTCGCTGCTCGTCGTCGGCGTGGCCACCATTATCGTCGCCGCGCTCGGCCTCGGCGCCGCTTTTATTCTTGCCAAACGAAACTTTCCCGGCAAGGAGTTGTTGGACGCCGCGTTGACTCTGCCGCTCGTGCTGCCGCCGACGGTGACGGGCTATTACCTGATCGTGCTTTTGGGAAGGCGCGGACTGGTCGGCAGTTATTTGTATGAGTTGACAGGCTGGACGCTGACGTTCACGTGGCAGGGTGCCGCCGTCGCGGCCATTGTGCTGGCGTTTCCGCTGATGGTGAAAGCTTCGCGCGCAGCAATTGAGAGCGTCAATCCGCAATACGAAATTGCTTCTTACACGCTCGGCAAAAGCGAGTTGGAGACTTTCTTCCGCATCACGCTGCCGCTCGCGCGGCGCGGCATCCTCGCCGGACTCATTCTGAGCTTCGCCCGCGCGCTCGGCGAATTCGGCGCGACGCTGATGCTCGCCGGGAACATTCCCGGCCGGACGCAGACGATGCCGCTCGCCATTTACGAGGCGGTCACGGCGGGCGAGGAACGTCAGGCGCAAGCGCTGGCCTTGCTCCTCACAATCGTCTCAATTGTCGCTGTCTACGCGACGAACAAGTTAAGCCGCAGCACAATCGCCGGATGAACGGAAGATGTTGAGTGTCGTAATCAAGAAACGCCTCGGCGACGAAAGGCGTGAAGCCTTCAATCTCGACGTTTCATTCACGGTGGGCGACGGCACCACAATTCTTTTCGGTCATTCCGGCTCCGGCAAAACGACGACGCTGCGCGCCATCGCCGGATTTTTCACGCCGGACGCAGGAAGAATCGTGTTCGGTGGTGAAGTATATTTCGACGCAGAGGCGAGGATAAACATTCCGGTGCAGCGTCGGCGAGTCGGCTTCGTCTTTCAGGACTACGCACTATTCCCACACCTGACGGCGGAACAGAACATCGCTTACGGCATGAAGGCAGAAGGGAAGCGCGAAAAGCGTGAACGCGCGCTGGAGATGCTCGCGCTTTTCGGTATCGAACACACGCGGCGTCGCTTGCCTGTCGAGATGTCCGGCGGCGAACAACAGCGCGCGGCGCTCGCCCGCGCCTTAGCTTCCGACCCGTCAATCGTGCTGCTCGACGAACCTCT
>JBPCPQ010000303.1:0-13199 GCA_050999015.1 Pyrinomonadaceae bacterium
CGCGTAGCCGCGCGGCGCCCCTAAGCTTTCCGGGTTGATGATTTTGAACGACATGCTTGAACTTTAGATTTGCGATTGCTGATTTGCGATTTTTAGAACGCGACGTAACAGCATTGCTTCTTCCAATGGCACATCAAAAGAGCACGCTACCGCCGTCCACGTTGATCGCCTGGCCGTTGATGCCGCGCCCTTCGTCGGACGCAAGCAGCACGGCGAGCGCGGCGATTTCTTCCGGCTCGACGAGGCGGCGCTGCGGGTTCATTGCCTTGATCGCGTCGAGAGAGTCGGCGGCAGATTTGCCTGTTTTCGCTTCGATGGTTTCGAGGGCGTGCGTCGTCATGTCGGTGTCAACGTAGCCGGGGCAGATCGCGTTGACGGTGATGCCTTTCGTTGCGACTTCAAGCGCGACGGAGCGCGTCAGCCCGAGCACTCCGTGTTTTGACGCGGCATAAGCGGCGATGTAGGGTGCGCCGGTTTTCCCGGCGATTGACGCGACGTTGATGATTCGTCCCCAGCCGCGCTCGATCATCGCGGGCAGCGCGGCGCGCGTGAAGTAAAAGACGCCCGAAAGGTTGACGGCGAGGTGACGCTGCCAAAGCTCATCATCAGTTTTGACGAGCGGCGCGCTTTCGGCGATGCCAGCGTTGTTCACAAGAATGTCAGGCGTGCCGCCAAGTTTTTGAGAGACGGTTTTCAATGTCCGCCCGATTGTTTCGACGTTCGACACGTCGCACACCGCGTAAGTCGTCTCGACGCCCGACTCTTTACTGATTTCTTCCGCGACCCGCGCGACTTCACTTTCTGTGCGCGCAACGACTGCGACGCGCGCGCCCTCTCGCGCAAATGCAAGAGCGACGGCGCGTCCGATGCCGCGCCCGCCGCCGGTGATGAGTGCGGTCTTGCCGGAGAGTTTCATCGCGCCGTCTTGGATTCGCGCCGTTCCAGAAAAGCACGCACGCCCTCGCGCGCCTCTTTCGACCGGAAGCATTGCATCTGCGCTTCGGTCTCGTATTGCAGCATGCGTTCGAGGCTCTCGCCCTCACTCATATAGACCGCGTGTTTCGCGGCGGCGATGCTCGCCTGCGGCGCGTCGCACAGGCGAACGGCAAGTTGGCGCGTTTCGGATTCGAGCGCGGCGTCGGGGACGACTTTGTTGACGATGCCGAAGCGTAGCGCCTGTTCAGCGTTGAATGCCTCGCCGAGAAAGAACATTTCGCAGGCGATGTTGGTCGGCACGACGCGCGGCAGAAAGTACGTCCCGCCCCAGTCCGGGTGAAGGCCGACTTTAACGAACGATTGGCTGAACGTCGCCGATTCGGACGCGAGACGCATGTCGCACGCCAGCGCGAGGTTGAAGCCCGCGCCGTAAGCCGGGCCGTTGATCGAGGCGATGACCGGCTTCGTCATCTGCCGGATCGTCGTCAACACGCGCCGCCCCGCGTGCAAAAGCCGCGTGAACTCGTCCACGTCGTCGCGCTCCATCAACTCGGCCATGAACTTCACGTCCGCGCCCGCGCAAAAGGCTCGCCCCGCGCCTTTGATGACGACGACGCGCGCCGACGCGTTAGCCGCCGCACGCTCCAGCGCCTCCGCCAAATCGCGCCGCATGTGCCCCGCGAACGCGTTCAACTTCTCCGGGCGGTCGAGCATCACCGTAACAATCCCGCTGTCGTGTGTGACTTTGATGTTGTCGTAAGGCATGGCAAAAGTTCCAAGTTCAATGTTCAAGGTTCAAAGTTCGGAAGCCGTTCGCTGACTTTGAACTTTGAACCTCGAACTTTGAACATTCATATCCCTCTAAATTGTGGCTTTCGTTTCTCGTTGTAGGCTTGCATTCCTTCCTTCGCGTCTTCGGATTGAAAGAGTTGTTGCTGCAATTCGCGCTCTAAGGCGAGCGCGGACTCGAAAGGAATCTCTGCGCCGGATTGGACGCTGCGCTTAATGCGCCCGACGGCGCGCGCCGCCTTGCCGGGCGGCGTGAACTGGCGCGCGTAGTTCATAACTTGCACCATGAATGCTTCGCCCGTCGCGGCTTCGTAGATGTGATTGACGAGACAGAGTTCGGCTCCCTTCTCGAAGTCGAACAGTTTGCCCGTCGCCATCAACTCAATCGCGCGCGACTTGCCGACGACGCGCGCCAGTCGCTGCGTCCCGCCCGTTCCCGGCAGCACGCCGAGCGAGACTTCCGGCAGACCCATTTTACCCGCGCCCTTTCTGGCAATGCGAATATCAGCGGCCAGCGCGACTTCTAATCCGCCGCCGACGCAGTGCCCGTTAATCGCCGCGACGACGAGCTTCGGCGTCTGCTCAAAGCGCGACAGCGTTTCGTTGGCGTGTAGGCAGAAGTAGTACTTAAATTCGGGCGTCACGCTCGACAGCATATTGATGTTCGCGCCCGCGCAGAAAAACTTCTCGCCCTGACCAGTGATGACAATGACGTGAACGCTCTCGTCCATCCGCGCCGCGAGAATCGCGCGGTCGAGTTCCCCCATCATCTCGTAGCTGTACGTGTTCGCCGGAGGGTCGTTGAGCGTGAGCACCGCGACACCTTCCTGCGCACGATACTGGACGAGCGTGCCGCTCACATCCGCCGTTGGCTCCTCAACCTTTGCTTCGGCTTCTGCCATTTCCCTGATTCGCTCCATTGGCTATGAAGATTCAAACTCTGATCGCGGAACGCCGGATTGTCGAATGATAGCCTGTAAAGTGCCGATGCGTAATTCTGGGTGCAGTGGCACAGGAACAGTGATGGTCGAATCACCCGTGCGTTTTTGCATGACGGCGTGGCTTCCTTTTTGGCGTACCTGCGCAAAGCCGTGTTTGCTTAAGATTGTGCAGACCTCACGCCCGGAAAGTCTACGCAGCCTGCCCAACATTCACCTCCAGCGTGGTGATGTAGATTTCGGTGTTGAGCCGCTGGCTAATCTCGTTTGGGTGTGCGGTCTCAAGAAACAACTCGACCGCTTCCTTCAGATTGGCGCGTGCCTCTTGGATTGATTCTCCCTGACTGGCGATGTCCAACTCAGAGCATAACGCCACATAACCATCGTCTTCGCGCCGGATGGTTGCCGTCAGTGTACGTGTCATCGGTTACTTCTTTCTTCGGCTTAAGGTTGCGCCGCACGCCAGACGCTAAGGCGTTCGGGCTTCGCGGACTTGGGCCTGAATTGTAATCCTTCGTCGGGTGTTCCGGCGAGGAAGCCGGAGAGGAAGAGGCGCGTGATGTTGTCCACGAGGTCGTTGACGGAGAGTTTGCCGCCGGGGTCGAACCAGTTGTAAATCCAGTTCATCATGCCGAACAGCGCGTAGGTCGCAACCGTCAGATCAACCTTTGAGCGAGCGTCGCCCGGCGTCTGCTGGCTTTGAACTTCCGACAGGATGCGGCGCACGAGTTTTGTGTACTGCTGCTTTTTGCCGGAGACGTGCGCGCGCATCTCTCCGGCAAGCGAGTCGGCCTCGTGCGAGAGCACTTTCATCTCGGCCATGTTCGCCGCGAAAAACGACAGGTGATTTTCGATCACGAGGCGCAGCTTTTCGATTGGCTGAGAGGTTTCCTTGAGGCGCTCCTCGAGGCGTTCGAGGACGTGGCCGAAGCAGTTGTCTTGAATCAGAAAAAGCAGTTCGTCTTTCGACTTGCAGTAATAATACAGACCGGCGAGGCTCACCCGCGTTTCGCGCGAGATGTCGCGCATCGTCGTCGAGTGATAACCCTTCTCCGCGAAGATGCGCGCGGCGGTGCGCAGGATGAATTCGAGCTTTTGGTCGTAGCGCGAGAAATCCTCGGATTGCGGATTGCGGACTGCGGATTGCGGATTGTCCGAAACTTGCAGGGTATTGGCGCGCTCTTGTTTCATGGGTAGATAAGCAGTTCTTGGTTTTTAATCCGCAATCCTAAATCGTCACAGTCTCACGTACTCGAAGTCGAACGGCTTGCCTTTGATCCCGGCCTTCGGCGGCGCGATCCAGTTGGCGATCTTGCCGGGTTCGGTGACGGGGTGCATCAAGCTGCGGACGTGTTCGCGGTCGGCGAACGTCGGCAGCCACTCGTCGCGGCGGCGCTCGAACTCTTCGGCGGTGATGAGATTGCCCCCCACGTCGAAGGTGTGGCCGGCAAACTCGCCGACGTGGCGTTGAAAGCGTGTGCTCGGCAGATACAACTGCGCGTCCACGCCTTCTTCGGCGATGAACTTATTCCAACGCTCCATCGCGCGTTCACAGTCTCTGACGTACTCGCCGCGCAACACTTCGTTGAGCGCGTTTCTGAGCGGCACGTCGCGCGTCGTGAGCCGAGCGTCTGCGACGACTGTTAATTGGAAGTTCTCGTGGGCGGCGACGTGGTCGGTGTATTGATCTTGCTCTTTATAACGACCCTTCAAACCGGCGGCGAAGAAATCGGCGGAGTTGGAGCTGATCTCGCCGCCGAAAAGGTCGAGCGAGTAGCTGAACCAGAAATTGATGTACTTCTGAATGATGTCGAGCGGAATGCCATCTAAGTTCCGCGCATCACCGTCCTTGTCTTCCTTCATCAACTGCGCGGTGCGCTTGACGACGCGCCCGACGCCCGTTTCGCCGACGAAGAGGTGATGCGCTTCTTCCGTCAGCATAAACTGGCAGGTGCGCGCGAGCGGCTCGAAGCCCGACTCGGCGAGGGCGGCGAGTTGATACTTGCCGTCGCGGTCGGTGAACATCGTGAAGCAGAAAAAGTTGAGCCAGTCGTCGCATGGCTGGTTGAAGGCTTCAAGGATGCGCGGCTTATCGGGGTTTCCGCTGCGACGTTGTAGAAGCTCCTCGGCCTCGTCGCGTCCGTCGCGCCCGAAATAACGATGGAGCAAATAAACCATCGCCCACAAGTGTCGGCCTTCTTCGACGTTCACCTGAAAAAGATTGCGCAGGTCGTAAAGCGAAGGGCAGGTCTTGCCAAGTTCGCGCTGCTGCTCGACCGACGCCGGCTCGGTATCGCCCTGCGTGACGATGATGCGGCGCAAGGCGTTGCGAAACTCGCCGGGCACTTCCTGATACGCGGGCTGCCCCGCGTTGTCGCCGAAGCCAACTTTCGCGTCCTTGCCGGCAGGCTTGAGGAAGATGCCCCAACGATAATCAGGCATCTTGATGTAATCGAAATGCGCCCAGCCCGAAGGCTCGACGCTGACAGCGGTGCGCAGATAAACGTCCTTCTCCTGAAAACCTTCCGGCCCCATTTCGCGCCACCAGTCGAGATAATTCGGCAGCCACTTTTCGAGCGCGCGTTGCAGACGCTTGTCGCCCGCGAGGTTTACGTTGTTAGGAATACGTTCGTATAAATCCATCATCACCCTCCTTTTGAACCACAAAAACTATGTGCCCCACAAACCGGGCGGGTCTACTTCCGTCTCGGCGTATGAGCGGAGCAGACCGCACTTGACGCAGCGATACGTTTCGACAGAGCGGGTCTCTTTCCCCCGCGATTTAACTCCAGTCCAGAAGGACTCCTCCGGGCGGCCTTTAATCCATCGCGGAACGCGTTGCCCACCGTAAGTCATGTCGAGAATGAAGCCCTCGAACATTTCTTCGGCGCAATCGGGACACCTCTTTGTGCCATTAGCCATTCGCGGTCTCCTGATCTTCAAGTGCGCTTAAAGTCGAATTGGGCTTGCGTCGGCTTGCCGTAGTTGGTCAACGCGCCCTGCGGCCCGGTGGCGTTGGGGCGCTGGAAAATCCAGTTCTGCCACGCCGTCAGGCGACCGTAAATCTTCGTGTCGAGCGTTTCGGGGCCGGCGAATCTGAGTGATGCTTCCATCCCGGTGAGCGCGTCGGGCGAGAGCGACGTGCGCTCTTCGATGGCGACGCGAATCTCGTCGTCCCAGTCGAGGTCGTCAGGCGCGAACGTCACGAGGCCGGCTTCCTCCGCCTCGTCGGTGTCGAATATTCCTTCGTGTCCGAGCACTTCGTCCACTCTTCCCGGCTCGGCGAGGAAGCGCGACCCGAGGCGCGTCAATCCATTGCTCATCGGGAGCGCGCCTTTGTTTAATGCGCTCGTCGCAAGTTCCACTTTTTCGTCGAGGTTGTTCAGCATGTACGTCCGGTCAGCCGAAAGGGCCAGCTCGAGAAGATTGCCGGCGAAGCAACTGCCCGGCTCGATCAGCGCGAAGAAACTTTTCGCCGTTAAATCCAGACGACGCAGTGTGCGCGCCATGTGCAGGATAATTTCGCGCCCGAGCCAGTGATCTTTGTTGGCGGCCAGAGTTTCATCAACGGCGAGCACGTCGGCGATGTTGCCTTCGGTGCGTAAACAAACGAGGCCAGTCTCGAGTTCGTTGATGCGCAGGTGCAGCAGCGCGTCGCTCAATTCGCGGTAGGCTTGAAGCGGCCAGTAAGCGTCGCCGAGTTTTTCGATCTCCTCAACGTCCGTCGGTAAATCTGATTCCGGGCCGCGCATCGTCAGGTCGGCGTAACGACCTTCACGATTTATCTTCAGTGAAACGTATTTGTATTCGCGTCCATCATTCGATGCCTCGACTTGCAGCGGATGAAGCTTGATGCCCCGCGCGTCTTTGGATTGAGCACCAGACTCGGCAGCACTTTTCACGCGCGCGGCGATTGATTCCTGAAACTTGCTCGTCGGGAAGTAGTCGTCTATTAAGCCCCACTCTTTCGCGCGTTTGCCTTTGAGTCCTTCAGCGAGGGTCGAGAAAACGTCGGCGCGGTCGCGGCGCACTTTCCGTTTATCAACGAGGCGCGTGAGGCCGCCCGTTCCGGGCAGCACGCCGAGCAGAGGGACTTCGGGCAGTGAGACCGCCGAGTTGCCGTCGTCAACGAGGTAAATCTCGTCGCACGCGATGGCGAGTTCGTAGCCGCCGCCGGAGGCCGTGCCGTTCAACGCCGCGATGTAGCGCTGGCCGGAATTGGCCGAAGCGTCTTCGATGGCGCAGCGGGTCTCGTTGGTGAATTTACAGAAGTTGACTTTGAAGGAATGCGACGAAGTGCCGAGCATGTAAATGTTCGCGCCGGCGCAGAAGATGCGCGGCTTGAGACTCGTGATGACCACCGCCCTGACCTCCGGGTGCTCGAAGCGCAAACGCTCAACCGCGTCGGCCAGCTCAATGTCAACGCCGAGGTCGTAAGAGTTAAGCTTCAACTTGTAGCCTTCGCCGAGCGTCGCGTCTTCCTGCACGTCCATCGAAAGCGTCGCCACCGCTCCGTCAACCATCAGCTTCCAATGCTTGTATTGTTCCGGCGTCGTTCCAAAAGTAATCATTAGTAAATTGTTCCGGTAAATGCGTTTGAAGCAACTCGTTCAAACGTCCGTTCGAGTAGAAACATACGCGATGCCGGGGCGGTTGGTCAAGCAGTATGGCGGGGCGTGAAGGCAGAAGGCGGAAGGCAGTAGGCAGAAAGCGGAAGGCAGTGCTGTCCTGATTAATTCTAAAGTTTTCCTCGATAAGACGTGGTTGAGGCAAGATGCTTTCGCGCTGACGCGCTCATGCACGGACGAGCCGCCGGCGCTCCTAGCGCCGGCACGAGTGCTTAGAAGCATTAGCGTCGCTGTTGTTTCACTTTTACCTTCCCCCTCAAATGCGGCGCTTGACAGGCGCGGCGGACGGCGCGTAGGGTCTTGTTCCGTTTCGGCCTCGCTCTTTATATTCTCGCGGAGGCGCATCTGTTCTGGTGAACGGCGCGGTCTTCAAAACCGTCTGTGAGCCTGCGAGAGCAGGCTCAGGTGGGTTCGATTCCTACACGCCTCCGCCAATAGCAAGCTACGCCTTGCATTTGAAATCTCAAATCTCAAATTTGAAATCATGAGGGACTGGATCGCGCTCAACATGACGCCGGGGGTGGGGCCGCGCGTGGCAGCTAAGCTGCTGGAGCGTTTCGGCTCGGCGGAGGGAGTGTTCACGGCGCTGAGATCGGAGCTTGAGCGTTTGCGTCTGCGGCCTGAGACAGTCGAGAGCATCGTGCTGCGCAAGTGCGACGAGGCGGCGGAGAAAGAACTGGAAAACGTGCGCGCGATGCCCGAAGCGGACGTACTGGTGCTCGACGACGGGACGTATCCGGCGTTGCTGCGTGAAATCCCCGACCCGCCCATCACGTTATATGTACGCGGTCGTTGGATGGAGTGCGTAGACGCGCCGTGCGTCGCAATTGTCGGATCGCGTGGGTGTTCGACTTACGGTAGGAACGTCGCGTCAGTACTCGCGCGCGAACTCGCGGGGCGCGGTGTAACGATTGTCTCAGGACTTGCGCGAGGCATTGACGCAGCGGCGCACCGGGGCGCGCTCGAAGCAGGCGGGCGGACAATCGCGGTGCTCGGAACGGGTGTTGACGAGGTTTATCCGCGCGACCATCAAAAATTGGCGAACGAGATTGTCGAAGCGGGCGGCGCGCTCGTCTCACAGTTTCCGCTGGGGACGCCGCCGGTGCCGGAAAACTTTCCCTATCGCAACCGGATCATCAGCGGCTTGAGTCTTGGCGTGGTGCTCGTCGAGGCGGCGGAAAATTCCGGCTCGCTCATCACCGCGCGGCTCGCGATGGAGCAGAACCGCGAAGTCTTCGCCGTGCCCGGCAACATCACCGCGCGCAACTCGTTCGGCACGAATTATCTGATCAAGGGCGCGGGCGCGAAGCTAGTGCAGCAGTGGCAGGACGTGGCGGCGGAATTGCCGGCGGAAATCGCCGCGAAGCTTCTGCCGCCGGAGCCGAAAAAGAAGAAAAGAGGCGGCGCGCAAATTCTTGACGTTCCCGAACCGGCAGACCTTTCGCCCGAAGAGCGCGCCGTCTTCAGGTTGCTTTCGCCCGACGAACCTGTGCATATTGATGCGCTCGCGGTGGCGAGCAAAATCGCGCTGCCGCAAGTCACCGGCGCACTCTTCGGACTCGAAATGCGCGAGCTAATCCGGCAGTTGCCCGGTAAGTGTTTCGTCAAAAAGCTGTGAAAAGTCAGCGCTGAGAGATGAGTGCTGAGTACTGAGTTGGAATCTGGCTGTCGTTATTGTGAATCCTTATTTTACCGAAAATGCTGGCGAGCTAAGAGGCTCAGTTGTGCATCTAAGCGTGACCGTACAAGGAGAGAAAAGTAGCAGGCGCACGGCGGTGAGCCGGACGACCTTTCGTCCCGTCACTCTTCAGCCGTCACTTGTCACTGAATTGAAATGGCAAAGAATTTAGTCATTGTCGAATCGCCGGCGAAGGCGAAGACGATTAATAAATATCTCGGATCGGACTATCGCGTGCTGGCCTCTTACGGCCACATCAAAGACTTGCCGTCGAAGGGCTTGGGTGTTGACGTGGAGCACGATTTCGAGCCGACCTACGAAGTCATTCCCGACACGAAGAAGCGCAACAATAAAAAGACTGTCAGCGAATTGAAGAAGGCCGCGAAGGAGGCCGACGCGATTTACCTCGCCGCCGACCCCGACCGCGAAGGCGAAGCCATCTGCCAGCATCTCGCCGAAGAGATCGTGCCGAAGCGCCCGAAGAAACCTTCGTTCCGCGTGATGTTCAACGAGATCACGAAGCGCGCGGTGCAGGAAGCGTTCCGGGAGCCGAAGCAGATTGACCAGAATCTCGTGGACGCGCAGCAGGCGCGGCGCGTGCTTGATCGTCTTGTGGGCTACAAGGTTTCGCCTCTGCTGTGCCGCACCGTCGGCGGGAAATTGAGCGCGGGGCGTGTGCAATCAGTCGCACTGAGGATGGTCGTCGAGCGCGAGCGCGAGATAGAGAAGTTCATCAAGACTGAATACTGGACACTCGCGGCGAATCTCGCGGCGAAGCTGCCGCCCGCTTTTGACGCGCGCCTGTTCAAAATCGGCGAGCAGACCGTCAAGACGGGCGGCTTCGATCAGGACATCAGGAAGAACGAAATTTTAATCGCCGACGAAGCGCAGGCGAAAGCGTTGGTCGCCGAAGCCGAAGGACAAAAGTTCGTTGTGCGCGACGTGACGACGAAAGAGCGGAAGCGCAACCCAGTGCCGCCGTTCATTACGTCGAAATTGCAACAGGAGGCGGCGCGCAAACTCGGCTTCGCGGTGAAGAAGACGATGCAACTCGCGCAGAAACTGTACGAGGGTGTCGAGATCGGCGCGGAAGGCGCGGTCGGCCTCATCACGTATATGCGTACCGATTCGACGCGCGTTTCGGAAACGGCTCTCGGTGAAGTGCGCGACTTTGTCGGCGCGCAGTACGGCCCGGCGTACTTGCCGGAGAAGGCGATTCACTACCGCTCGAAGAAGGACGCGCAGGACGCGCACGAAGCCATTCGCCCGACCGATGTGACGCGCACGCCCGAAAACGTCGCGCGTCATCTCAACACCGAAGAACTGAAACTGTACCGGCTCATCTGGCAGCGCTTCGTCGCGTCGCAGATGACGCCCGCCGTCTTCGACCAAACGACAATTGACATCGAGGCCGGACGTTTTCTGTTCCGCGCGACCGGGTCGGTCTTAAAGTTCGACGGCTTTTTGCGAGTCTATGAAGAAGGGCGCGACGAAAAATCGGAAGAAGAAGACGAAGCCGCGCGCAAACTGCCGCTCGTCGAAGCGGGCGAGACCTTAAAGCTCAACGCGGTGACGCCGGAGCAGCATTTCACTGAGCCGCCGCCGCGCTATACCGAGGCGACGCTCGTCAAGATGCTCGAAGAAAAAGGCATCGGTCGCCCCTCGACCTACGCGGCGATTATGACGACGATTCTCGACCGGGAGTATGTCGAAAAACACGAAGGGCGCTTTCACCCGACGGCGCTCGGCACGACCGTCAACGATCTTCTGGTCGCCAGCTTTGACGACCTCTTCAACGAATCCTACACCGCGCGGATGGAGCAGGAATTGGACGAAATTGAAGACGGCAAGATGAAATGGACGACAGCGCTGCACGGGTTTTACGACAAGTTTAAGCACGACTTGAAGAACGCTGAGCAAGAGATGAAAGCGGCAAAGCAGCAGTCCATTCCGACCGACGAAGTGTGTGACAACTGCAGCTCACCGATGGTCATTAAGTTTGGGCGCTTCGGCCAATTCCTCGCATGTTCAAATTACCCTGAGTGCCGCACGACGCGCGAGATTGCTCGCCCCGCGACGGCCAACGGAGAGGACGGAGCGGCAGCGAAGAAAAGCACGGCAGGTAGTAGTGCGGACGGCACCGCCGCCGCGACTGAAGAAGAGGCGTGCGATTTGTGCGGCAAGCCGATGGCTTTGAAGCGTGGACGCTTCGGACAATTCTTAGGCTGCACCGGCTACCCCGAATGTCGCAACATCCGCAAGATCAGCCGCACCGGTGCGGTCGCGCCCGCGCCCGTCCTGCTCGACGAGACCTGCCCGGTTGACGGCGCGCAACTCGTCCGCCGTCACGGTCGCTTCGGCGAATTCGTTTCGTGCGCCAACTACCCGGCGTGCAAATACATCAAGCGCGAGACGACCGGACTTGCGTGTACGCGCGCTGGATGTCGCGGCGAAATCGTCGTCAAAAAATCGAAGCGCGGCAAAGCCTTCTACGGTTGTTCGGAATACCCGCAGTGCGAAGTGGTTTTCTGGGATAAGCCCATCGCCACGCCGTGCCCGCAGTGTAACGCGCCGTTCCTGTTGGAGAAGACGACGAAGAAAGGCACTTCACGAGTCTGCGTCCGCGAAGAGTGCGGCTATCGCGCCGACGACATGCCGCCCGGAACGCAGCCGCCAACAGAGAAGCGCGCTAGCAGCGGACGCCGCGCCGCGCCGTGAGTGAAAGCAGCCGAGGCACTCACCGAAACTCATGACGATAAAAAGATCCATCGCGCGGATGGTCAATCGTGCCTTGTCGCCCCTCGACGCGAAAGTCGTCGCGGGTTGGGAGTCGAACGGCGAACCCGGCGGCGGGCAGGGCAATCCGAGCGCCAGTTCGCTCCGCGTCAGATTGTTCGAGCAGATAAGAAGAAAGGGCTTCACGCCCACGCACATTTTGGACGTGGGGGCGCACAAGGGGGAATGGAGTCGTGACGCCCACAAGGTCTTCCCCGAAAGCGCCTTCACTCTCATTGAACCTCAGACGGAAATGAGACCTTATTTGGAGCGGTTCTGTACCGAAGCGAAGAATGCTCACCTGATTATCGCCGGGGCGGGCGCGTCTGATGGAGAACTGCCATTCACCGTCGCGAGCCGAACCGATAGCAGCAGCTTCGCCTTCTCCGAGGCGGACGCGAAGGGGTGGGGCGTCGAACGACGGATGGTGCCGGTCGTCACTCTCGATTCAGTTTGTGAGGAATCCACACTGCCGATTCCCGAGATGGTGAAGATAGACGCCGAGGGACTTGACCTTGAAGTCATCAAGGGTTCCCAAAAGCTGATCGGCGTGACAGAACTCTTCTTCGTCGAACTGCCGCTTTTCGATTACTGGGTGGATCAATCTTTCCACACGATTGTCGAATTCATGCGAGGGCACGGATACGAGCCTTACGACATAACGGACTTGAACCGGCGGCACAGCGACGGCGCGCTCGCCCTGATGGAAGTGGCGTTCGCGAAGAAAACCGGCGTGCTCAGAGATCATCACGGTTATTGAGCGGGACGCTTATGCCCGCAAACTTTTTGAGGAGATTGTTTAGATGTTAAGACGGTACACAATATGCGCGCTGCTATTGTGCGCTTTGTTGCTGCCGCCCGGTTTGACTCGTGGGGCGCAGCAACCTTCGACGCCGAATCAACAAACGCCCGCCCCGGCGACGCAGAACGCTTCGCCGCAAACCGCTTCGCAAGTTCCGGCGTCGGACAAAAATAGTCCGGTCGAGCGCATCAAGGACGAAAGTCTCAACCGCTCGCAGGTAATGCAAACTCTGAGTTACCTGACTGACGTGATCGGCCCGCGCCTCACCAACTCGCCGAACATGAAGCGCGCGAACAACTGGACGCGCGACAAACTCGCCGAGTGGGGATTGTCGAACTCTCACCTTGAAGCGTGGGGACCGTTCGGTCGCGGCTGGTCGCTTGAGCGCTTCTCCGCTTCGGTCGTCGCGCCGCAGGCCATCCCATTAATCGCCTTCCCGAAGGCGTGGTCGCCCGGCACGAACGGCCCGCTCTCCGGCGAAGTCGTCTATTTCGACGCGAAGGACGAGGCCGATCTACAGCGGTTCAAAGGCAAGTTGAAAGGCGCGATTGTTTTGACCGCACCGACGCGCGAAGTCAAAGCGCGGTTTGACGCGCCGGGCACGCGCCTCACCGACAAAGAATTGCTGCAACTGGCCGACGCTCCCGATCCGG
>JBPCPQ010000044.1:0-4050 GCA_050999015.1 Pyrinomonadaceae bacterium
AACTTCTGCACGACTTTCGCATTCATCCCGAAACTCATCACCGCGAAAACGGCTTCGCGCTCGGCGAGATGCTGGGTGAAAACCTGCATCGCGCCGCCGAGCCGCAGTATCTCTTCGGCGGTCATGCTGCCCGACACGTCAACCGCAAATACCACCGCCAACGGGCGCGCGACGCCGCCACGCCGCTCGACGTTGAAGAAAGAAACCGGGCGCGCTTCGCCGTCTTCGTAGAGCTTAAAGTCTTCCGGGCGCAGATTGCGCACCGGGCGTCCGCGCACGTCCGTCACCGTCACATCTACGAGCACGAGATCGGTGTCAATCCGCAGCACTTCTTCCGCGTCATCCTGCGCGGCAGGAGTCTCCACCCGGCGCGGGCGCGTCTTCGCCGCCGGCGATGAATGACTCGGTTGCTGGCCGTGCGTGATGCTCGGCGGCACGGGTACGGACAGACCGAAGAGAAAAGCCACACACACTACGATCAAGACGATTGACCGCCGTCGAGTACTGAGGCGAATTGAAGGATTGCCGGAGGGTGACATAAAACGATTGTGCCTGATTGATTGCTCAGAGGCCATTCGATGATCCGCGTGATTCCCGCGTTGGTAATGATACGACGAAGTTTAGCAGATTGTTGCTTCACGAACTTCCCCGACGGCCCGATTGTTCGGCATCATAGTCGTAGACTTCATCACAACATTGCGCCGGCGCGGCGTCTATCAGAACCGAGGAGATGATTGTTTTCTTTCAGCCTTTCGATTCGTGCCGGGACAACAGATGTCGTCGTTTGAAACATCAATTGTGTTATTGATCGTTGCGGCGTCGGCGATGCCCGGCAGTGGAGTTTCCGGGTGTATAATGTCGGGCACTACTTCAAAGTGATTGTCTCCTTCAATCAAATCTGAAATTCGGAGATGGGCGAAATGGCTATACGGAAAATGATCGGCGGCACATTGCTGAGCGTTCTGCTCCTTGCTGATGGCGGCGGACAAAGCCGCGCCGGTGGCGGCGTTAAAGGCCAGGTGCGCGTTGATAATAGCGCTTCAACGCCCGCCGGCGTAACGGTTATTGTGCGGCAGGGAGAGCAAGAGGTTAAGCAGGTGGAGACGAATAGCAAAGGCGAGTTTGAAATCAAAGGGCTTGAGCCGGGCCGCTACGGCATCACCTTTCGCAAGCCGGGGCTGAGCGTCGGGAGGCTGGAGAACATCGAGGTACGTTCCGGGAAGACTAGTTCGCTGTCCGGTAAAAACCTCTTTCTGCCCGTTGACGATGGGAGCATTGCTTTTATTCGCGGCAGCGTCTTTGATGCGAACGGGCGGGTCGTTCCCGGCGCGCGCGTCGAGATTTCGCTTGTGCGGCCTGACGGCACGGAGAAGAAACTGGACGGGCGTCTCAGCACCGAGAGTGGTCTGTTCGTTTTCAGGCTGTCGCCCGAGCGTGCGGTTTACAAAGTCACCGTCAAAGCCGACGGAATGGAAACAGCAACGAAGGAAGTCACAATCGAAGGCGCGGCGCGGACGAATGTTGCGCTCACCCTCCAACCTGCCGCGAAATAACACGGTGCAAGCCTGATTCTTGTGAACGACGAAGCCGCTTCAATTAACGCCAAAGAGCGCGACGAATTTTTGACCGCACGCCAACTTGCGGCGATTCTTCAGGTGAGCGAATCAACCGTGCGCCGCCTCGCCCGACAAGGAAAAATCCCCGCCGTCCGCATCACTTCCCGCATCACGCGCTTTCACTTACGAGCCGTGCGCGCCGCGCTCGACGGCACGCGCCCTCGCCGCGCCCCGGCCAACGATTCACCCGACGAAAGTCCTCAACTCTCCTTCGACGACTTCTCGAAATAGCAGAAGGCAGAAGGCAGAAAGCGGTAGGCAGCGGGCAGAAGGCAGTTATTACAGCATTTGTTTGTTAAATCTTACTGACTTTGAATCTCAGATTTGAAATCGCTTTACCTCTGCCCGCTGCCTTCTGCCTGCTGCTCACTCACGGTTTTTTCGAGCTGGCGGATGCGCTCGCGCAGCCTCGTCGCGTCACGGTAGACAACTTCGAGGGCGAGAAGGATGAGGAGCAGCGCGCCGGCTAAGAGCATCAACAGTGTGCGCGATGTGAGCGGTTGGGGTGCGCTATAAAAAGCGGCGAGGAGCAGCGCCAGAAAAGCTCCCATGATTAACACGGACAGCACGCGGTAAGGCAGCGCGCGGCGGCGATTGCTTTTCTGTGTACTCATCCGTTCCTCTACAAACTCATCGTCGCGCCCCGCCCTTCGGAGCCAGCGCGCTGAGGTCAATCCAGCGCCCGTCGCGCTTCAGGTAGACGCGCGGCTCAATCGGCGGAAACCGACGCGCAAACTGTGGGTTGGCCGTCAACAGCGGGCGCACCGTCGAATTATCGCCAGTCGTCACGCGCCAGCGCCCGCCTTCGCGCACGAGATACTGCCGTGATACGATCTTGCCTTCGCCCACGACGGGACGCAGGACGCGCCCGTAAACAACTGTATCAACCATTGCCAAATCGCCCGCGACGCGCACCGCCGCGACTTCCATCCGGTCTAACGCAATGCGCTCGCGCGTCCGCTGTAGCGCGCTGACGAAACGCTCGCGCGAGACGCGCCGCTGAGACGCGGAAGGCAGTGCGTCGTAAACCGCGCCGTAGTCTCCGGCGCGCAATTGTTTGAAAGCTTGCGTGATCGCGCCGCGCGCCTCCGCTTCACTCGACACGGTGCGCGCGGCGGCGGCGACTCCGGGGCGTATGGCCGCGTGTACGAGCGTCATCAGAATTGCCGCGATGAGTGCGGCGATAATTGGTTTCGCAAAGCTCATTTCGCACCTACGAACACTCAGTTCGATTATTCTTGTATTGATAAAGGCTCAATGGAAAAAGTGCAGAAGCCAGAGCGGAAGCGACGGCGTATTACCGTCGCCTCAGAATACGCCGTAGCTTCCGCTCTGGCTCTCTACCATGAAACTCTCCCTCACGCTACTTTATTCTCTTTCGCCTGATTCGATGTCGTCAGCGCGCAGGCGATTGCGCGTCTCGACGAACCACGCGACGACGCCAAGCGTGGCGATCACAAAGGCGGCGTCCACAAAGTTTCCCATCACGCAGAGCGCCGCGACAATCAGGCACGCGGCGGGCATGAATTTCCACACACGATGCAGGCGCGGCGAGCGTGCGACGTAGTCCACCATCCGTGACGACAACGACGCGCGACGGGGCGGAATCTCACGTCCCTCAGCCGTGACCTCGTCATGCTCCGACGCTTCGTCCGCTTCTTCCGTCGGCTGCCTGCGAGTGTCATTGATGCTGATAGTCGTGGCCTCGTTCCTGAAAAATGCTTCAGTTGATTCTTACCGGGATGGATGTCTCGACGGTGCGCGGCGGGAAGCAGGCGTCGTCGTTGCACGGCTGGACGCGAAGCTTTGCGCGGAGTGTGTGCGCGCCCTTCGGCGTCGCCGCGCCGGCGGTGACAGGCAGTTTAATCGTCGTCGCACCTTCGTAAACTGCGAGCGGTTTTTCGTCGAAGGCAAACTTCTTCGTCAGCGGCGCAGGGTACACCGGCTCGCCCGTCGTAATGCCGTTCTCCGCTGTCACGTCGAGCTTCGTCGGAATGAGAAAGGAATGCGTCGCCGGGTTGGCGTTGACGTGGTAGCCGTCCGCAATCGTGAGTTGCACCGTCGCCTCCCCAGTGCCGCCCGCGCGCAGTTCGATTTCGGAGGCACTCGCGCGCACGATGTCCGTCGGAAGTTTCGCCGACGCTTGCGAGGCGGCGGCGGGCGAACTGAACGGTGAAACATTTGTCGTTACGGCGTTGTTGCCGGCGCACGCCGCGAAAACAACAAGCATGCTGATGGCGGCTAGAGTAATGATTGTTCGATGAAGCATGCCCGAAAGTCTAAAGTGTGATGCCGAAAGTCTCAAGTCGGCGCGTCATTCAAGCGGGGCGGCTTTCTCCGTAAAAGGCCAGCGGCGCGAACGGCGGCGCAGCAAACGCACCGCGAGCGCGATTGGCAGAAGGATCAGCAGCAGGACGGGAATGAGCGCGATTGC
>JBPCPQ010000296.1:0-3580 GCA_050999015.1 Pyrinomonadaceae bacterium
TGAGCGCGGCGCGCGCGTGCGGGTCGAGGTGCGGCGTCCGCTCGCCCATCAAGTACGGTGCCCACATCACGCCGTCCGCGCCCGCAGGAATGGTGGCGGCTTCTTCGCTCAATTTCTCGTAAGGATCGCGCCCGTCGTCCACGCCGCGCGTGCCGAACTGATCGCGGAACCAGCGCAGAGAAAGTCCCGCCGCCTGCGTCACGCCCATCACGTGCCAGCGCGCGGGGACGGCGTGACAGAAGGTGTGGACGCGCCCCTGTGCGTCGAGCGCCGGACGATCCGTCGCGGCGAACACGACGCCCGACGTGCCGATTGTGGCGCTCACCGCGCCGACACGCACAATGCCCATTCCGACCGCGCCCGCCGCCTGATCGCCTGCGCCCGCGACGACCGGCGTTCCGACAACCAAGCCCGTCTCCGCCGCGCCCTCCGGCGAAACGCTTCCCGTAATCTCCGGCGATTCGTAAACCTCCGGCAGCAGACGCTCGTCAATCTCCGTCAACTCCAACATCTCCGACGACCAGCGCCGCCGCGCAACATCGAACAGCAGCGTACCCGAAGCGTCTGCGACATCGCTCGCGTAATCGCCCGTCAGACGAAAGCGCACATAGTCTTTTGGCAGTAAAACTTTCTTGACGCGCGCCCACGTTCGCGGCTCGTGCGCGCGCACCCACAGCAACTTCGGCAGCGTGAAGCCAGTCAACGCCGGGTTGGAGACTAATTCGATCAAACGCGCCGCGCCGATTTTTTCTGTCAGCGCGTGACACTCGGCGTCCGTCCGCCCGTCACACCAAATCAGCGCTGGTCGCAGGACTTCGTTCTCTTCATCCAGAAGCACCGAGCCGTGCATCTGCCCGGTGAGTCCGATGCACTTGATGTCGTCGGCGCGCACACCGCTTTGCACGAGTACGCGACGCACCGCCCCGCCGGTCGCACGCCACCAATCGCGCGCGTCCTGCTCCGCCCAACCCGTCTGCGGCGACGCGAACGGTTGATGCTCCTCAGTCGCGGACGCAACGACACGTCCATTCTCATCAATCACCACGGCGCGCGTGCCGCCGGTTCCGACATCTATGCCGAGCAGAAACATTGTCCCGTTGATCCTCTCTCCCTGGAAATAAATTGAATGTATTGTTTAGAGGAAGGCTATGCCCTCCGTCTCAAGCAACGGTGGGCATAGCCTTCCTCTAAACGAACGCATTAGCAAACTCATTTGGAACCAGCTCGCACATTGAGCGCCAGAGCTTCCTGCGGATTGTTGACGAGTAGTTGACTCACCTGAGTTTCGTTCAAGCTGGCGCGCAAGCCGGGTAGGAAATCAGTGAACAAACTTTCGTAGCTGCGGAAGCTTCCGCCGCCCGGCTCGCCGACGTGATACCAACCGGCATCCATCGAGATTAGTGTCTTATCGAGATGCCCGCGCGCATTCATGTTCTTCACCAGATCAAGATGCCGCGCCGCGCTCGAATCGCTGATGCCGTCGAACTCGACCCAACATCCGCGCTCCGCCGCGCGCGCGTGAAGCTCAGCGTTCTTCTCGCTCTGCGCGTGTACCCATACGAACGCTTGCGCATTGACTCCGAGTTTAGAGATGAGGTCGAGTTGCTCGAACGCCGCCGTGCTGTCGCCGGTGTGGGAGCAGATGGTGAGTCCGGTGCGCAGGTGCGTCAGCGCCGCCGCGCGGACGAGTTTCGCGTCAATCGCGGAGAGCGGCCCGGCGTCCACGCCGATCTTGATGACGCCGGGCTTGATTTTTGTGCCGTCAATTCCTTCTGCAAACTCGCGCGTCCAGCGCGCCGCCAATTGTTCGGCGCTCTCTCGATAAGCGTGAGCGGGAACGAACTTGTCATTCGCCGCGCCGTAATACCCGGTCGTCGTGATGACGTTAATTCCGGCGGCGCGCGAGAAGCGTTGGAGCAGCCACGCATCCCTGCCGAGGTAGGCAGGCGTGCAATCAACAAACGTCCGGCAGCCGAGTTCCGCCGCGCGCTTCAGGTGCGGCAGCGCGACGCGAAAGACTTCCGATTGGTCGTAACGCTTCGGGCTGACTTTATCCGCCCCGACGAAATCAACCAACAGATGCTCGTGCATCAACGTGACGCCGATCCCGTCGGCGGGAATCCTGCCGCGCACGGTCATTACGTCCGCGCGCTTTTGCGCCGCAACATCGCTCAAGCCGCGCGACAACGTCGCCCCGGCAAGAGTTAAGCCCGCTGATGTAACAAAGTCTCTGCGCTTCATACACGGAAAGTAGAAAGGCAAAAGTAAGAGGCACTCGATTTCCACCTTACTTTTGCCTTTTGCGTTTTTACTCTTGCCTTACTCTGCGCCACGCGCTTCCCTGACAATCTCAACGAACTGCCGCGCGCGTTCGGTGATGACACCGGCGTTTCCCTCCGCGAGCGCCTTCGTATCAACAAGGTCGCTCCCGACGCCGAGCGCCATCGCGCCGGCCTTGATAAAGTCCGCCGCCGTCTTCAGGGACACGCCGCCGGTCGGCACGATCTCCACCTGTGGCAGCGGCGCTTTCAGCGCCTTGACGTAGCTCGCGCCGCCGAGCGCGTTCGCCGGAAAAACTTTCACCGCGTCGGCCCCGGCCTGCCACGCCGCGACCACCTCTGTCGGCGTCAGCGCGCCCGGCATGACGGGGACGCCGTAACGAAGGCAGCACGCGATCATCTCAAGATTCGTTGACGGGCTAATGATGAATTGCGCACCCGCGAGCATCACCGTCCGCGCCGTCTCCGCGTCGAGCACCGTGCCCGCGCCGACGATCACCTCGGAGCCGTAGCGCGCCGCGATCTGTTCGATCACGCGCACCGCCCCCGGCACCGTCATCGTCACTTCGAGCACCGTCACGCCACCCTCACGAATTGCGTCAACCGCGCGCATCGCTTCTTCCGCCGACTTCGCCCGGATAACCGGCACGATGCCGACCTCGCGGATGCGCCCCATGATTTCGGTCTTGTTCATTTTGTGTCCGCCTTATCTCGCCTCCCTCGCGCCACACTTCACCACATACCGAGAGGCACAGCGCTTCTTCCTTTCATGACGCCACTCGGACGGCCTGCTCTGTCTGTAAAATACACAATTGATAACTGGCACAACGCCGGATTTGTATAGCACCATAAACCAAACCCATCAAGCAGTATAGCCGTCCGTTTCTCGGATTCAAGCAGCACCCCCGCGTGGATTATCGCGCGGAAGATCGAAGGAGGTTGACAGAGGGGCGTGTGACAAAACAGAACCGCCCACAAGCGGCACTCTGCTTGTGGGCGGTTCGAGGTCAGAAAGTAGCTACGGGCTATGACACTAAACTCTTGGCAAGGCCACGCCGTTTGCGAAGTCTGGCCGCGAGTCCGGCGACGCCGGTTCCGAGCAGCAGCATCGCCGCGGGTTCAGGGACGGGAGTCGTGCCCGCGGTCAGTGCCGGGATGTCCAAGCCTTCGAGATCACCCGGGACTCGCACCCCGCCGACCGTCAAGAAAACGCGAAACGTCGCGGCGCCCGTCGTCGTGCTGAGCGTGTAGATCGCGCCGTCTTCGCGGAGGGCGTAGAGCGTGCCGTCCGTGTCGAAGGC
>JBPCPQ010000033.1:0-2425 GCA_050999015.1 Pyrinomonadaceae bacterium
TTCGCGGTGTGTGGCAGAAGCTCACTCAGCCACACGCCGGATTTTCCGTGCTGCTTAAACTTGAAGATGGAATTTACTACCGGAAAAGAACTCTGCCCCGAAGTCATTCCCGTGATGCGCTGACCCATCCGCACCGAGTCGGGCAACTCGGTGCCGTGATATTTCTGGAGCGCCGGCTTGTAGTCAAAGAGGTCAATCTGCGACGGCGCGCCGGACTGGTGCAGGTAAATGACGCGCTTCGTCTTCGCTGCGAAGTGCGACGGCTTTGCGCCGGTCGGTTTCGTCGGGCCGGTCGTCTCGCGCGCGGCGGTGCTGACCGCGTGGCCGACGCCGCCCTGCGCGAACAGGTCTTGCCTTAACAGCGAAGCCAGCGCCGTGACGCCGATGCCCTTGCTCGCCAAGCCGAACAACTGCCGCCGCGTTAACATCAGTTCGAGTTCTCGTTCGAGGTTCATGGTATTACTCCGTGAGCGTCCCGCGCTCCCGTGCTTTAGCTCTTGCCACTGCTTGATGAAGTTCAGCGAATTTATCGCGAACTGAAGGATTCAATTCTTCGGCGAAACCCGCTTCCAGTGCTTTTACCTTAATCAGTTCCTGAACGTCTGCAAGGTCTTTGAGGCGATCCGGTGCGCTCAGTCCCGACGCGAGTTTAAGCTCGACCAGCTTCTCAAGCGAAATCGTTTTGATTCCGTCAATGACGACGTAATGATCTTCGGGCGCGGGGAAGACGACGGGCTTAGGAAGTCCGTCGCCCGGATATTCGCCGGTCGTGATTATTTCGACGGTTACGTTTTCCGGCGCTGTGCGAAACCTTTTTTTCGCGCCCTCGAATGCGGGACGGTAACCTAAGCCGACAAGTTTATCCCGAAATTCTTTCAATCCTTCTTCCGTCAGCAGCAGGTCAATGTCTTCGGTAAACCGTCGGTAGCCGTGTTGATTGAGAGCCACCGCGCCGATGACGTTGTAATTGATTCCGATGCGCTCCATGTCGGATGCGACGCGGCGGAGAGTATTATTCAGCACCCCGGTGCCCATAAAAAATGCCAAGCCCTCTTCGTATGTTTGTGTGGGAGACGAGAGTATCTGTTGAAAATCCGTTGCCGCCATCACGCTCCTTTTCTTTTATTCTTTCGTATTCCTTCGTGGCTTAACACAATCACTCTTTCGTAATCGTCTCGTCCAAATTCAAAATCGCGCTCGTCACAGTCGTCCACGCCGCAAGCTCGGCTGTATTGAAGTGTGAATCAAGCGGCGACGCGCCAACGTGCAGCAATTCGTCCGCCGCCTTTTCGTCGCGGCGATAGTGAGTCGTTTGTTGACGCAGTAATCCGTTGAGCACGCGCGCTTCTTCAGGCGTCGGGTTGCGCGATGTTGCCAGGCGGAAGGCGTAAGCGATGCGCGTGTTCGCGTCGCGCCCGCCTTCGCGGAGCGTGCGCGCGGCGAGAGCGCGGGCGGCCTCGATGTAAGTCGGATCGTTCAGGAGCACGAGCGCCTGTAGCGGCGTGTTCGTCATCGCGCGCCGGACGGTACACTTCTCACGGTCGGGCGCATCGAAGGTCGTCAAATCCGGCGGCGGCGCGGTGCGCTTCCAGAAGGTGTACATCGTGCGGCGGTAAAGGTCGCGGCCTGTGCTCGGCGTGTAGGTCTGCGCTGTGAAGCCGTCGCCGAAGGCCAATTCTTCCCACAATCCTTCGGGCTGATACGGAAAGACGCTCGCGCCGCCGATGCGGTCGTTGAGCAAGCCGCTGACGGCGAGCGCGTTGTCGCGCACCGTCTCGGCGGGCAGACGGAACCGCGCGCCGCGCGCCAGCAGACGATTCTCCGGGTCTCGCTCACGAAGCTCCGGTGTAGATTTCGACGATTGACAATACGCCGCCGACGTGACGATCAGACGCTGCATCGCGCGCACGTCCCAGTTGGTACGAACGAACTCCGTCGCCAGCCAGTCGAGCAATTCGGGATGGACGGGAATTTCGCCGCGCGTCCCGAAGTCTTCGGAAGTCTTGACGAGGCCGAGACCGAAATACGCCTGCCAGTAACGATTGACGGCGACGCGCGCCGTGAGCGGATGCGCCGGGTCAACGAGCCACTTGGCGAGCGTCAGGCGATTTGGTGGCGCACCTTGAGGAAACGAAGGCAACACCGCCGGTGCGCCCGCCGTCACATTCTCGGTTTTGTTGCGGTAGTCGCCGCGTGCCAGCACGAACGTCGCGCGCGGCTTCTCCATTTCATTCATCACCATCACGGTGACAATCTCTTTGTTGAGTTTCTCGTGCCCCTTCTTCAGGCTCTTTAGTGCGGCGTGATGTTGGCGCAAATGTTCGGGCGCGGCGTAAGTCAGGAAGTAATCGCGCGTGCGTGTAGCTTCATCCTTCGTGCGCTTGCCCGTCACGCCCGACAGGATGTTTTCGACAGGGAAGTGAAT
>JBPCPQ010000101.1:0-9700 GCA_050999015.1 Pyrinomonadaceae bacterium
GAGGTGCTCTACACTCAACATTGCATGTTAGCGAAACCGTTGAGTGTGCTTTCGCAACGCCCAGCGGGCAGGGATGCCCGCGCTCCCGGCGACATCTAACGCTTAACGTAATGCCATTGGACTGAAGTCTGTGCTATCACGGCTGCGGAGCGTCCCAATCTTTTAAGCTTCGATTCAGACTTTCTTCCGGTCAACTGTGAGGGACTGTCTGTCATTTCCGAGAGCTTAACTTTGCAGATCGCCAAACCTGTCACGCGAGACATGCGCTTTGCCAATAAGCAACTATGGCTCGCCCCCGCCATGTAAAGATAAAAAACGCTTTCGGATTTCGCTAAGACATTGATACCGCTACAGAACTTTCAACCGCTGAGCCGGACGCTCGTGCCCTGAAAAGTGCTGGCATATTCGTTGCCCTTGTCCTTAGCGTGATGCGATTAGCGGAAGTTGTTACCATCTATCTTGCGGCGGCGGCCCCAATCGGCGTGGCCTACTTCCTGAACCGCGAAAAGACTTCGGCACAAGCTTATGGGATGGCAATCGGCGCGGCGCTCGTCTGGCCTGTCACGCTGACGCTGATGTGGCTCGCGCGCGAGGGTTTTCGCGGCGAGCGAATGCACGCTGCCGAAAGCGTGGAATTACAATTCTGGCAGAAGTGTGACCACGCCAAGCGCCTGCTCCTCGCCGCACTTCACGAAGCGGAAGACGCCGCCAGAGCCGTCCCGGCCACTAATTTTGAGGCGGCGCGACACGTGTTATTTAAGGCCCGCGAAGCAATCGAACGTTTCATCGGCCTGACCCTCGCCGCGCGCGAAGCGAGGATTGACGGCCCCCCTTCCCCGCGTGAAATTGAATTATGTCGTGTCGCCGGACGCTCCGGCGACGATCTAACGATAGCCGGGCGCTGCACGCACCGTCGCAATGTCGCCCGCCTGCTGGCTCATCGTCAGCGCGCCCGCGCCGAGGTGCTTCACGCCTTAGCCGAAGTAGGTGAGATTCCCGGCTCGGCAAGTTTCGCCTTACAATCCAACGCCGAAGCGGCGCAGCATTTCTCCGAGGCCGCACTTGAGGTTTACCAGCGGGCCGTTGACCTTCTCTCGCTATTCGACGACGATCACGCAACGACAGTCGTCGCACGGCTGCTCGACACGGAACGGGCTCGTCAGCGTCGCATTGAATCTTCCGGCATTCATGGGAATGCCCCACGCACCGGCAAAGGAACGTCATGGACAACATCCTTCCCCTCCAACTCGCCCGCCGCGCCCCTGTCACAGAAACCGAGATTGACGCAAGGTTGAAGTGGCTCACGGAGACTCTCGCCGCTGAGGAACAAAGCCGCCGATTGTTCGGCACCCCGCTTGAAGAGGAACAATCGCGTCTGATGCGCCGACCTTTGATGACACAGGAAGCCTACGCGAAGTTCGGCGCGCTTCTCGGCGCGCTCCCGCCAGCGGCGGTTTTCTACCGCATCTTCGGATACGGAATGTACCAGGCAACATTCAGCGAGCCGGACTGGTGGCCGTTCCTCTTTCTCCTTTGCTTTGCAATGAACTTCGTGTGCTGCTTTGTCGGACACAAACTAGGCCGTATCGCCGGCCAACACATTGACGATCTCGAGCGCGTCTCGTGGAACCGTATGCTGATAACCACAACCCTGATTGGAATCTTGTGGGCACTGGCGGCGGGCGGCGCGGGCGGCGCGGTATTTTTCGGCTTCGGGGCGCTTTACGGCATCATCTTCGCCGTGCCCGTCGCGGCGCTCGCGTTTCCCGTCTTTACACTACTTCACCGGACGCTCGCGCGCGGTGGTATGATTGAGGCGGCTCACTTCTGGCCGCTCGCGTGGGGCACTACGATGACCATTGCGGCGCTGGTTTTGAGTCCATACCTTTTTCCGTAACGACGAATGACCGCTAGTAGCCGGTAGACAGTAGTCAGCATCCAGTAGAAAAACATCGGATCAGTTCTTTCTACTGATTACTGTTTACTGACTACTGTCTACTTCTTTATGCTTCTCGCGCTACTACTCCTCTCACTCTTCCTGCTGGTGATGCTCGGCTTTTACGTTTTCGTCGCCGCGCCGCGTAGCCGCACGCATCAGACGTTTGCCGCCTTCGTCGCGTGCCTCGCGTTGTGGACGGTGAAGGATATCGTGCTGTGGGGGTTCGGCACGGGCGAAACTTCGGCGGAGTGGTGGGCGAGCGGGAGTTTCATCATCGCGCTTCTGCTGCAATACTCGCTCGTCATCTTCGCATGGGTCTTTCCCGAAAACGGGGCGGTTCCCGTGAGGCGCGCGGCAATTCTCTTTGCGCCAGGTATGGTGCTCGTGCCCGCCGCGCTGACCGGCTGGATGTGGGAGCGCGTTTACTTCGACGGCGGCAATTTCAAAATACAACTAACGCCGCTGGCATACGTCCTCGGCCTTTACGCTTACGGCGTGTTCGCTTACGGCTTCGGTTTGCTGTTGGCGAAGTACCGACGTTATCGCGGGACGTTGTGGGGACAGCAACTCGGCGCGATTCTGTGGGCGCTAGTCATCACTGGAACTCTTAACACGACGGCGACGATTGCGCTGCCGCTCGCAGGCGTCTACTCGCTCCTTCCCATCGGCTCGATCTTCGTCCTCTCCGGCGTCGTCATCTACGCCTACGCCATCACTAACTTCAAACTTTTTTCGCTGCAATCGGCGCTCGATCAGTTTCGACTCTTTCCCATCGCCTACAAGGTCGCGCTCTCGATTGCGGCGGTCGCGGTTTTGAGTTTCTTTCTTCTGCAAGTTCCGATTGTGTGGTGGAGTTTCGGCGCGGGTGCGCCGCCGCGCGCGTGGGAGCGATACCTCGTCTTCAGCGTCATCTCCGCACTCGTCCCCAACCTGCTGCTCGTCGCCCTCGTCATCCGCATCATCTCGCGCCCGCTCCGCCGCTTGACGGAAGGGGCGGTCGCCGTCACCGGCGGCGCTTACGGCACGCAGGTCGAACTACGCAGCAACGACGAAGTGGGCTTGCTGGCGTCATCATTCAACGAAATGAGCCGCAAACTCGCCGACGACATTGAACGCCTGCGCGCACTCAACGAGCATTTGGTGCGCACCGAGAAACTGGCCGCCGCCGGGACGCTCGCCGCCGGCGTCGCGCATGAGGTCAACAACCCGCTGGCCTCAATCTCGTCGCTCATTCAAATTTTGCAGGCGCGTCACGCGGCGACAGTCAAAGCGGGAAACACAATAGCGATTAACAACTCTGCCCCGCCGAACGACGAAGATGCCGAGACGCGCGAGATGCTTCGCCTCATCTCGACGCAGATTGCGCGCATCACGCAAGTCCTGCGCGACATGATGGATTTCGCACGCACACGCCCGCCGCAACGCGCGCCGCTTGATATTGCCGGCGTAGTCGAGGCGAGCGTCCGTCTCGCCAGCTTCGACAAAGCTTTTAAGCGTCTCAGTCTGACGACTGAACTGGATGCGACCGCGCCACACATTTCGGCTGATGCCGATCAACTGCAACAAGTCTTTCTCAACCTACTGCTCAACGCCCGCGACGCGATGCCGGACGGCGGCGAGGTTGTTATACGCACACGATGTGATGAGGCCAAAATGGAGTTGATAATTGATGTTTGTGACACCGGATCAGGAATCACGCCTGAGCACAGCACCCACATCTTCGACCCCTTCTTTACGACGAAGCCCGCCGGGACGGGGACGGGTCTCGGACTCGCCGTCTGCTACGGTATTATCACGGCGCATGGTGGGCGCATTGAGGTCACGCCGAACAACGGGCGCGGCGCGTGCGCCCGCGTCGTGCTGCCGGTTAATTCGGTTACGGAGTTTCCCGCCTGAGTAGAGACATGCCGATCATTCACATGGAAACTTTGATCCGCGCGCCTGTTGAACTTTGCTTCGATCTCGCGCGGAGCGTTGATGTCCATATGGCATCAACCAATTCATCGCGCGAGCGCGCCGTTGCGGGTGTGACATCGGGAATAATGGAATTAGGCGACACAGTGACGTGGGAAGCGGTGCATTTCGGCGTGCGCCAACGTCTTACTTCTAAGATTACGGTTTGTGAACGCCCCCGGATTTTTACCGACGAAATGCAGCGCGGCGCCTTCAAGCGGTGGCATCACACGCACCTTTTCGAGACGAAGGATGATGCTACGGTGATGATTGACCATGTTCGCTACGCATCGCCTCTCGGCATGCTGGGACACATTGCCGATAAGCTCTTTCTCGAAGATTACATGACACGTTTACTCGTGGCTCGCAACAAATACATCAAGGAGTTTGCGGAGAAGCAGGCACAGGGCGCGGCGCGAGCGCACGTGTCAGCATCGCCTTCGACGTCTGATCTCACAGGAAAAACGAAGCAATGAACACTTCACCTCTGATTTTAGTTGCCGAAGATGAAGACCTGATGCGCGCAATTATCTCGCGCCTGCTTGAAGCGGAAGGCTACCGCGTCGTGAGTGTGGCGAGCGCCGAAGAGGCTCTCGAAAAATTCGCCGCCGAGGACGTGGCGGTGACGCTCACGGACATTCGCATGACGGGAATGGATGGACTCGCGCTGCTCGATTGCATCAAGGACGTTGACGACGAAGCGCTCGTCATCGTGATGACCGCCTACTCGTCGGTTGATTCGGCCATTGCAGCGCTGAGGAAAGGCGCTTACGATTACATCACCAAGCCGTTCGTCAACGAAGACCTTCTACAATCGGTGAAGAACGCGATTCGCCAGCGCGAATTGTTCCGCGAGAACCGCCAACTGCGCCGCGAGCTTGACCGCCGCTACAGTTTCTCGGAAATCATCGGCACGTCCGAAGCCCTTCACTCGGTCTTCCGCCTCGTCGAGAAAGTGGCGACGACGAACACCAACATTCTCATTCAGGGCGAGTCCGGGACGGGCAAAGAATTGATTGCGCGGGCGATTCACCACAACAGCCCGCGCGCCGCGCGCCCGTTCGTCGCCATCAACTGCGGGGCGCTACCTGAAACGCTGCTCGAAGCTGAGCTCTTCGGACACATGAAAGGAGCATTTACCGGCGCGGTCGCAAGCCGACCGGGGCTTCTGCGCTCGGCGGAAGGCGGCACGGTGTTTCTCGATGAAGTCGGCGAAGTCAGCCTTGCGATGCAGGTGCGTCTGCTGCGCGCCGTGCAGGAACATGAAGTGACACCCGTCGGGTCGAGCGCGCCAATTCGCTTCGACGCGCGTATCATCTGCGCCACGAACCGCGATTTGGAAAAGGAAGTTGCCGAGGGACGTTTCCGTGAAGACTTGTTCTACCGATTGAACGTCATCGAAGTTCACCTGCCGCCCCTTCGTGAGCGGCGCGAGGACATTCCGCTTCTCGCGCGTCACTTCATCACCCGCACGGCACGCGAGCAGACTGGCAACGAAAAACCAATCGAGACGGCGGCGATGTCCGCGCTGATAAACTACGCTTGGCCCGGCAACATCCGCGAATTGCAGAACGCCGTCGAGCGCGCTTACACCCTGAGCGGTGACACGATTGATCTCGACAGTTTGCCGCCGCGCGTGCGCGACGCCGCGAGTCACACGCTGACGATGCGCGACCCCGACGGACTCAGGCCGACGCTCGAAGAAGTCGAGCGCCGCCATATCTTCGAGACGCTCGCCTCCGTCAATCAGGACAAAACGCGCGCGGCCAACATTCTGGGCATTGACCTCTCGACGCTCTACCGTAAACTAAAGCGATACGACGCGGTGTAAGTTGCGCCGGACGACGACAGGAGATAACAATGGGTTTTCTCGATGAGGTATCGAAGGTCACGGTGGGGAAACTTTTCAACTGGAGCGGCGAGCGTAAAGATATGCTCTGCGCGCGGTGCCGCAAGGTGACGAGACACGTCTCGGTCAGTCACGCGGAGACGCTGGCAAAGTCGAGGAACTGGGTGACGCGCGGCGTTATCAGAGTGTGCGGCAAGGTGATGGGCGACCTGAATCCAGTGGCGAATCTCTTTGAGGGCAGGCCATACCGGTGTGCGAAGTGCAATCGTATTAGGTACGACTGACCGACGTGAGATGCGGTGCCGCCGGCTCGATCAGATGAAGACGACTGATTGCGAGTTCGGAATGTCGAAGCGTTTACGGCAGCGCACGTTTTTGCACATCAGCATGTCGTCAACGCGCACCATGTAGTCGCGCGATTTGGCGAAGCGCGCGCGGTCTTGTTCGTTCGCGCCGCGCGGGGGCGCGGCCTTCCTCGTGCGCCGTAACCAGCGCACTTCATAGTCAGCGCGCTCGCGGCAATTTGGACAACTGAAAGACGCGCGTTTCGTTTCCTGTCGCTCGTCAAAAAAATCTCGTTCATTCATAATTTAAAGAGAGGTCGGAGGTTAGATGTCAGTGGGGACTTTTGACTTAACCCCTGACCCTCTGCTCCTAAATTCTTGAGTAGGGTACAACATCTATTCATCAGGCGCGCTCCGCTTCGAGGCCGCTTGCAGTCCCCGCGCCTTTTTCCTCACGCTTCGCATGACGCCGATGCCGCAGCACGATCAGCAGGCCGACGAGTCCGTTCAGCACCATGACGCCGTTCGTCGCAATGAAAACCGGATTCCAGACGAGCAAACTATAAACCAAAAAACCTATTGAGGCGGCCATCTGTCCGATGAACAGCCACTTCGAGACGCCCTCACTCGAATTTTCCTGCCACTGCTTGTAAACCTGCTTGCCGATGGTCAGCACGAGAATAAGCGAACTGACCCAGCCGATTATCTCAGTAAAGTTACCCATCGAAAGCATTCCCCTCACCCCACTTTATACGGAAGGAGCGTCGCGCGAATATCACAAAAACTTTGTAATCACGACAAAAGCCGCTGTACGGTCTTGAGCAGCCGCGCCGGATCAATCGGCTTCGGCTCGTAGGCGTCGGCTCCGTGCGTCAGCGAGTAAGTAGCGCTGCCGGTGCCGAAACCGGTCGTGACGATGATCGGCGTTCGCTCGATTCCCGGCGTGTCATGCACCCGCCGCATCAGATGCACGCCGTCAGCGAGGGGCATGCTGATGTCCGTGATAATCAAGTCCGGGCGGAGTCCGACGACCAGATCGTAAGCTTTGATGCCGTCCTCGGCCACCGTCACGTCGTAGCCCTGCCGCTCCAGCGTCATTCGCATTAACTCGCGTGTCACGTCGTCGTCTTCGACAACAAGGATTTTC
Organism: Pyrinomonadaceae bacterium; assembly: GCA_050999015.1. GTDB lineage: Bacteria > Acidobacteriota > Blastocatellia > Pyrinomonadales > Pyrinomonadaceae > JBPCPQ01. The sequence continues at coordinate 7,173 of JBPCPQ010000101.1, forward strand.
TTTGCAGTACTCATCTTAAAACGGTGATAAGTGATGGGTGACAGGTGATGGGTGTGGAAGTTGGAGAACGCTTTCCTCTTATCCCCCGTCACCCATCACCGTTTACTTCAGTCGAGTTGCTCGCACAAATCGCGCAGGTAGCGAAAACTGTAGATGCCGGTTTCGTGCCCGTCGCTCCAACGAAAGTTAAGGGCATAGCGTCCGACGATTTCGACGTTAACTGCCGTGAGTTCGTCCGAGACGCTTTCCGGTTTTAAGACTCTCTGCCCCGTCCATTCGTTGACGCACTGCGCGCACGGGCACACGCGGCGCAGCGCAGACGCGGTGTAATGGCAGACCTTTTCGTCCGCCCACGTAATACGCAAGCCGGCGTCGCCCTCCTGCATAATCTCGCGCGGCTCCACCGCCGGCCCGCGCCGTTGTGTCATCTCATTCATAAGAGCAGAGGTTAGAGGTTAGAGGTCAGAGGTCAGTGTGAAGCCGATTACTGGCCTCTAGCCTCTGACCTCTGATTCATCCTTTCGCCGTCATGCTTCCCTGCTGCTCGCGCAGTGCCTCCGCGACGGCGTCGGACGTAATGTTCCAATGAGAGGCAGTCCAGACGGACTGGCCGTTTCTTATAATGAAAGCCTGCGGCGATTCGTGGCGGACGCCGGTGCGCGCCACGACCTCGCGCGAAGCGTCGCGCGCGCGCTGCACGACAATGATCCCGACCTCCCCGCCCAGCCCCTTCATCTCCCGGTAGGCGGCGGCGCTAATCGGGCACGTCGAACTGTGTTTGAATAGGATCACCGCCTGCCGGTGGGAGCGGTCGAACCACTCATCCAATGCTTTGATGTCATCAACCTTAGTGAATTCAGTTTCCATCGAGGTTTTCCGTTCTGTTGAATTACAAATCATATTTTGAGAACGACGTTGATATTAGCTTACGATTCGCTCCGCGACAAAGCGCACCCCCGAAAACAACGATGCGCCGCCGACACCGTGTCGCGGCGCACCCGTGCGGACATTCTTCAAATGATAGTGGCTTAAGTTAAGAGACAAGGGCCGCAAGCCCGACCGTGAGGGAGGGCGTATTTTTTGGCGCGAGAGATTATGCCCTTGCTGACGCGCGGGCTTCCGCCCTTCCTCCCCCACTTGGTTGTTGCTTCTCAGCGCCAGTCGCCGACGAGCACAAAGGGCGACCAGAAAAACGGGGCGCTGTATTTCTTTCCGGCGATCATCGCGCGTTGCGCGTCGCGCATCGCGGCGGTCGCCGAAGTCCCCTCCTTCATCAGCAGGCGGCGATAAAAGTCGGTCATCAAGTCGGCGGTCGAACGGTCGGCGGCCGACCACAAACTGACGCCGATTGTCGGCGCTCCGGCATACATGAAGGCGCGCGTCAGTCCGATGATACCCTCGCCGCGCTTTTCTTTTCCGAGTCCGGTCTCACACGCCGAGAGCATCACGAGTGGCGAGCCGAGCCGCAAATTGAACACCTCATCGGTACGCAGGAATCCGTCATTGTCTTTGTTCCCGACGAGCGACAGTACGAGGCCGGTGAACTGCGGGCGCTCGGCGTCGAGGATGCCGTGCGTCGCCACATGCACGACGCGATAACGCTTCAAATCGCGCGTTTCGATGTTGGCTTCGCTCGCGTCAAGATCAAGCCAGATGTCGGCTTGGCGATTCGCGCCGCGCGCCAGCTGCGCGATTCCCTGCGCCTCGGCGCGCGTGCCCGGCAAGCGCGCGATTTGTGCGCCGCCCCCGCCGGCTTCCGCGCCCGGCGCGCTTTCCTCCGCGATGTCACTGACGGCGCTCGCCAGCGCGAGTCCGCGCGCGGCTTCACTTCCTTCTTGCGCATCCGCTCCGCCGCGTGCGCGCGTGTCAGAGGCATTGAATACCGGATCGGCGACGAGCAGCAAATCGCGCCCCGCGCTCGCCGCCGCACCCGCCTGCTGTCTGACGGCGGCGATCACCGAAGCCGACGGCGCGTAGACAATCTCGTTGCGGTTGATGAGATACGGCAGCGACCCATAATCCGCGCCCTCTGCCGAAGTAACGAGCGCCTCGAACGGGACATAGTTGAGCGCGCCGTCGGCGACAATCAGCAAGCGACGCTCGCCAGTCACTGAGGCGGCCGGAGCCACCGCCGTTTTGTAAAACTCGACGGCGGCAGCGGAATACACGTTCGACGGAGAGGCCGGCGTAATCGGCGTGGGCAACGGCGTCGGCGCAGGCGCTTTCGCGGGCGGCGTCTTTGCCGCCGGAGTTTTTGCGGCTGGCGTCCTCCCCGACGACCTCTTTGCCAATTGTGCTTTCGCCCCCGGCGTTTTCGCTGAAGGCGGCGGCGCGGGTGTCGTAGTATCGAGACTCAATCCACGTTGCGCATCATTCGTTTCGGCGGTGATGTTCGTCAGAGAGCGGCGCAACTGTTTGGGGATGATGTGGTCACGCAACGCGGCAACCTGCCCCTCAAGCGCCGAACGCGCCGGGAGCTTATACAGATTGACGCCGCCGCGCGTCACCGCCCACAAGTAAGAATGTTC
>JBPCPQ010000477.1:0-2024 GCA_050999015.1 Pyrinomonadaceae bacterium
AAGGCCGCGCTCTCGATGATGAATTTGATTGAAGAGAATTTGCGACTCCCGCTCGTGCCTGTGGGGGAGAAAACGCGCGCTCGTCTGCGCGAAGTCTTAAGTGAAATCGGTCTGCTTGAGGAATCAACACGTGCCTCTGCGTGAACACATCGAACGTCTGGCCGAACGCAGCAGCGCTGACTTTAATACGGACGACCGCGCGCTCTTCGACGACTTTAAGGCGGCGCTCAATCGCGGCGAGGTGCGCGCCGCCGAACGCACGCCGGAAGGCATCTGGTGCGTCAATTCGTGGGTCAAGCGCGGCATCCTCGTCGGCTTTCGCATGGGCGCGCTTGTTGACATGTCGGCGAACGAACGCTTGCGCTTCTTTGACAAAGACACGTACCCGATGCGCGCGACGAACATTTCAGAGAATGTGCGAATCGTGCCTGGCGGATCAAGCATCCGCGACGGCGCTTATGTCGCGGCGGGCGTTGTGTGCATGCCGCCGATGTACATCAACGTCGGCGCTTATGTTGACGCAGGGACGATGGTTGACAGCCACGCGCTCGTCGGCTCGTGTGCGCAGATCGGCAAGCGCGTTCACCTCTCGGCGGCGGCGCAGATCGGCGGCGTGCTTGAGCCAATCGGCGCGGTACCGGTCATTATCGAAGATGACGTGCTCGTCGGCGGCAACTGCGGCGTTTACGAAGGCACGATTGTGCGTGAGCGCGCGGTGCTCGCGCCGGGAACGATTCTGACCGGCGCGACGCCCGTCTACGATATTGTGCGCGGCGAGATTTACCGGCGCACGTCCGAAGCGCCGTTGGAGATTCCAGCGGGCGCAGTCGTCGTGCCCGGCTCCCGCGCGGTAAAAAGTGAGCGGGGGCGCGCGTGGGGTTTGTCGCTCTATGCGCCCGTCATCGTTAAGTATCGTGACGAAAAGACCGACCGCGCGGTGCAACTTGAGGACTATTTGCGATGAGTGAGTTTCTCCCGCCGGTGCGCCTGCGCGGAATCGAGAAAAGCCCGATCCGCCAACTCTTCGACCGCGCCCCTCCGGGCAGCATTAACCTCGGCCTCGGCGAGCCTGATCTGCCGACGCCGGACGTGATTCGCCGCGCCGCTGCGCGCGTTGTCGTTGAGGAGCAGAACGGCTACACCACTCACGCTGGGCTTCCAGCTTTACGCGAGCGCGTCGCTTCAGATTATGAACATCTCGGCGCAACACCCGAACGCATCATCATCACCGCCGGCTCGCAGGAGGCTCTGTACATCGCGCTGATGTCGCTCGTGGACGTGGGCGACGAAGTGCTGATCCCTGATCCCGGTTTCGTCGCGTATCCGACTATTGTTCGGATGGCAGGAGGGCAACCGGTTTTTTACCGCATGCCCGCCGCGCGCGATTTCGCGTTTGACATTGACGACTTCAAACAACAACTTTCGCCGCGCACGAAAGTTGTTGTATGCATCAGCCCGTCAAACCCGACCGGACGCACGCTCTCGGAGGATGAGCTTAGCTCGATGGCAAATGCGCTCGAAGGAACCGGGATTCTCGTCCTCAGCGATGAGATTTACCGAGAGCTTTACTACACGGAAACGAAGCCAGCTTCGATTGCAGATTATTACCCTCAAACAATCATTATCAGCGGCTTATCAAAGTCGCTGAGCATGACGGGCTGGCGTATCGGCTGGCTGTTCGCGGAAGATTCCGCTGTGCGAGGGGCGCTCATCCTGCACGGCTACGTCACAACTTGCGCTTCGACCGTGTCGCAGAAAGCCGCGCTCGCCGCGTGGACGAATGAAGCGGAAGAAGCTCGCCGCGCCGCGCGTCTAACATTCCGCGAGCGCCGCGATCATCTTATGAAACTCCTCGCGGAAGAGGCCGGGCTGGAAGCTGTCCGCCCCGACGGTGCTTTCTATGTGATGGTCAAAACAGGCGGCATCGCCAGTTCGATGGAAGTTGCCGAAGCCGCGTTGAGTAAAGGCGTCATCACTGTCCCCGGCTCCGCCTTCGGGGGCGAGGGCGAAGGGTTTCTGCGCCT
>JBPCPQ010000313.1:0-5962 GCA_050999015.1 Pyrinomonadaceae bacterium
AGCCGACCGCATCGAGCACCGCGCGCACGTCGTCCATCCGCTGTTCGAGGGTCGGGAGTTCGTTCACCGGCACGCGGTCTGAAAGACCTGTGCCGCGCTTGTCGAAAAGTATTAAGCGCGAGAATGAGGCGAGGCGGCGCAGGAAGCGCGCGAACGAGGGTTCACTCCAGAAGTATTCGAGATGTGAGACCCAGCCCATCACGAAGACAAGGTCGAGCGGCGCGTCGCCGATAACCTGATAGGCGATGTTGAAGTCGCCGCTGCGGGCATATTTCGTCTCCGGCGGGAGTTGAAGGTCGCGGTTAAATTCCCGCCCGCGTGCCGGCGCACTGGCGCTTCCTTTCGGCAACTCGAAAACCGGCGCTCTTATTTCATCAACACCGGGCGAATGTTCCGCAACGATAACGGCGGGAGCTTTGGCCGCCTTTTCCACCTCCGCCGCGCGCTCGTCTCGCAGTTCAGTGACGCCGGCAACGAAGCGGTAGCCGCGCTTCGGAACGGTCTCGATATACTTCTGCCCGCCCGCCGCGCCCTCGCCAAGCGCCTTTCTGAGAATCGAGATGTTTTGCGAGAGGTTGTTCTCTTCGACAAAACTATCCGGCCAGACGCGCCGCATCAACTCGTCTTTGCCGAGCACGTGACCGCTGTTCTCGACGAGCGCGATGAGCGTCTCGAAGGCTTTTGGTGTTAAAGGAATCGGCTGCCCGTCGCGCAGCAACAACCCCTCCGCCGCGTCCACGATGAAAGACCCGAATTCGTAGAGACGCTTCGCCGGCTTACTACTCATAGTGTTTTCAGGAAATTTTCAGAAGAAACTCAAAATCTTCTAAGGACTTCCCTGCCTCCTTCCCCGTACAGTGTGCCGCGTGGTGAGTGAGGCCGGCGGTTGATCGGAAACTGGATCGTCGAGGCGATGTTCATTCTAACGCAAGGCGAGGTCTTATAAAACCGAGAGGGGAGCGAATCGAGATGGAACAGATTAGAGAAATATGTGACGAGGCCGGCAGCCTTCTGATGGTCAACAGCCCGATGAACGTTCGGGAGTGGTGCCCGTCGTGCGGCGCGACGGTCAACATGGTGACGGTTGACGAAGCGACCATGACCCTTTTCCGCATCGGCACACTCCGCCAGCCCGACGCCACAACCGTGCTTCATTGTGTCGAGATGCCGCAGGGTAGGTTGCTCGTATGCCTCAACTCCCTGCCCCGAATCTCTGAGGCGGGGATGAGTCCGGCGCCGCTGCTTCATTGAAGGGCGAAAACCGGGATTCACGGAGATTAATAAGGCGCGCGCCGCACGACACGGGATGACTGAGTCGTTGTCGTGCGTGCGCTCTCATAACTTTTTCAGAAAAAACTCAGAACTCTTTAACGACTTCGTAATTCACGACCGGTATTGTGCGCCCACAAGATAACGTGTGCCGTCACGATGCAATGTGGCGAAAGCATTTCGCCGCGATTGGCGAACTGACCAGTTTCCTCCGGGCGCGGGCGCGAACCGGAGATTTAACGGCGCAAAGGTTTTTATGACGTTCATTCGTGTCTCGCCGCTGACGGCTCCGGCGCAAGGTTCTATCGCCCGCGAGTCGCAACTAAGGCGCGGGCGCTGAATCGTCAAGCGGCACAGCCGGGGTTTTGTTTGAAAGCCTGCTCGCCGCGCACTGACAAAAGAAAAGAGAGGTAGAAATGTTTCGACTATTAAAAATTCGCTCAGTAATTGCTTTAGGCGTTCTCGCCTTCGCTCTGCAAACAGTTGCCGTGGCCGACGTATTGGCGATTCGCTCCGGCTCCGGTGCGGACGCGGCGGCCATCCAAGGCACCGTTGACCAATTCCGCACCGACCTCGGCAACCCGAATAACGGCAACGTCCCGGGGCCGCTCGCCGGCGGTCGCCGCGAGATCAACTGGGACGGCGCTCCGGGCACCAACACGGCGGCGCCAGCCGGGACGCCGTTCAATGGTTTCCAGAACATTCGCGGCGCTTCCTTTACGACTCCGGGAACCGGCTTCCTGCAGACTCCGATCAACGCCCCGGAGTTCACCGCCATCAACCCGACCTACAGCGCGGTCTTCGAGACCTTCAGCCCGTTGCGGATTTTCACGCCGCTCGGCAGCAACATTCTCGACGTAACCTTCTCCATTCCCGGCACGAACGGCGCCACGCCCGCTCTCGTTGCCGGTTTCGGCTCAATCTTCTCGGACGTTGATCTGGCGAACATGACGAGTCTGCAATTCTTCAACGCCCTCAACCAATCGCTCGGCACCTACTATGCGCCGACGGCCAACAACGGGCTGTCGTTTATCGGCGTGCTGTTCGATTCGGCGGTCGTTTCGCGCGTGCGTATCACTAACGGGAATTTCGCCTTGGGGCCGAATGACGGCGGCAGTATTGACGTCGTCGTGATGGACGATTTTCTTTACAGCGAACCGCAAACCGCGCCCGTTCCCGAACCGGCGACGATGCTGCTCTTAGGCACCGGCCTCGCCGGGGTCGCCGCGCGGGCGCGACGACGCCGGAAGACGAAGGGGGACGCCAGCGCGTGAGCGTGCATCATGACAACACTACGGCGGAGACAAGTTTGATCTTGGCGTAAACTTCGGCGCGGCGCGCGTGAACTCATTTGCCCGAGCAGCGCGTGCCGTGCCCGAATCATTAACCCGCCCACCCCGCCTTTACCGGAAACCAATACCGCGACGAAGCGGCGACTCGCTTCGGTGACGTTCCTCGACGATGCCGCTCAAAATTTAATTCATGCTACACCGCAACTAATTTCAGCACTGCTTTCAGCACGTTTAATTTAACCGGCTGTTAAGAGTTAATTATGTCGTCAATGCGACGCCCGGAAACAATGAACAGGCTGACGGCTGATCGCTGCCAGCCATTTTCTGAGGAGAGAAGATTTAATGAGTGCAAGTTTGATAGAGAAGGAAGATATTTTCGTTCATACCGCGCGTGAGCAATCGAGCCGCCGGCGCAGCCATGCCATCGTGATCGGCGGAAGCCTCGCCGGGATGTTGGCCGCGCGTGTGCTCACCGACCACTTCGAGCGCGTCACCATTATCGAGCGCGACAAGTTGCCCGACGAGCCATCGCCGCGCAAAGGCGTCCCTCAAGCGCGCCACCTGCACGTGATGATGGCGCGGGGGCAGTTGATCGTTGAGCAATTTTTTCCGGGGCTACGAGACGAGATGATAGCCGCTGGTGCGCCCGTCCTCGACATGGCGGAGGATGCGGCATGGTTGACGCCCGCCGGGTGGGGCTTGCGCTACTCCTCCGGCCTCAAGCTGCTGACCTTCACGCGCGGCATGCTCGACTGGAAAGTGCGACAACGCCTCGCCGCTTTTCCGAACGTGCGCTTTCTCGAAGAAGCCGAGACGACGCGCCTGCTGCCGAACGCTGACGATAGCGGCGTGGGCGGCGTGGGCATCCGTTTCCGCAACCGCACGAACGGTAGCACCGTGCCCGAACAGCTTCATTACGCTGACCTCGTGGTTGACGCTTCGGGACGCGGCTCGCGCGCGCCGCAGTGGCTCGAAGGCCTCGGCTACGACACGCCCGCCGAAACGGTCATCAACAGCTTTCGCGGCTACGCCAGCCGCTTCTACCAACCCCCGGCGAACGTCTCCGCCGACTGGAAAGGCATCTTCATTCAAGCCGCGCCGCCCGAACGAACGCGCGGCGGATTGCTCTTCCCCGTCGAGGGCAATCGTTGGATGGTGACGCTGATCGGCGGGGGACGCGAATACCCGCCGGCTGACGAAGCGGGCTTCCGTGATTTCGCCCGCAGTCTCGCCAGCCCGATGATTCACGACGCGCTCGATGGGGCGGTGCCGCTGACGCCGATTCATACCTACCGAGCCACCGAAAATCGCCTGCGCCACTTCGAGAGGTTGTCGCGTTGGCCAGAGAATTTTGTTGTGCTCGGCGACGCGACGTGCGCCTTCAATCCCGTCTACGGACAGGGCATGACAATCGCGGCGCTCGGCGCGCTGACGCTTGACGGGGCGTTGCGGGAACTAAGAGAACTTCGGCGGGGCGATACGAGAAGTCTTGCCGGCATGTCGCGTCGTTTTCAGAAGCGACTGGCGAAGGTCAACCGCGCGCCGTGGCTGCTGGCGACGGGCGAGGATTTTCGTTACCACGAAACCGTCGGCGGGTCGCCAACCTTGACGACCCGCCTGATGCACCGCTACATGGAACAGGTAATGCGGCTCTCGATTGAAAACCGCCACGTGCGCCAGCGGTTCCTCGAAATTTTCAACATGCTGAGGCCGCCCTCGGCGCTCTTTCACCCGCGCGTCGTGTGGGAAGTGGTAAAACTTTCACTGAGATTGACGCCGATTCCGAAGACGCCGACTTCGATGCCGCAGACCACTGCCGGCGCGACGACGTGAGATTTCGGCGGAGCACAAAGAGGCGGAAGCCCGACCGAGAGGGAGGGCGTACTATCGTTGCGCCTCGACAATACGCCCTTGCTAACGCGCGGGCTTCTGCCCTTGCTGTATTTTCCCCGCGCTTAAATCCGGTAGCGAAGCAGCGCGCCAACGCCGCCGACTTCGGCGAGGAGTGTCGGGTCTTCGATGAACGTGACGCGCGCGGAGGTCTGTTGCGCTTTCGTGACGAGTTCATCGGCCATCACGACGGACGGTGTTTCCAGTTGATCGGCACCCGCGTCGCTGCCGACGACGACCGGATCATCCGTAATCACGACCTCCAACTCCAATTCGTTGATGTCTTTTTCTTTGGCTTGAATGTCGCGCATCGAAGCCGACAGCAACAACTCGTCCACTTGTCCCATCGTCAGGGCTTCGAGCGTCTCGCGCGCGCCGACGATGCCGAGGCCGCCCAAACGGTACTGGTCAAATAACTGCTGCACCTTCTCGGCGTCGTTCTCCGCATCGTGCTCGCGCACCATCTCCGTCGTCGCCTCGAAGATTTCGTGTTCCGGCGCGTTGATGTCGAACTTCGTCACGTCAATTATCTTCTCTTCGAGCGCCTTCGGAAGTTGCTCGCGCAGCATCGGAATGATTTTCTCGTCGCCGGCGATGATGACGTGCTCCACTTCGTCCTCACGCACGACACGCTCGAGCGTGTCAATCACTTCCTTCGCGTGGTGCAGGTGGTAATTCTCCAGATGCCTCTGGTAACGCGTCTGCGACCAGTCGCCGACCTTCGTCCGATTCGTTTTGACGTTCTGGATTTCTTCCGTGTTGAGCGTCTTGCCGCGCCCGAAGACGAAGATGCGCGCGCGGTTCGTGTCGGCGACGAGCACGGCGTAACGCCGGTACTGATCCATCAAGCGCGCGAGCGGGTACAGGTGCGGCTGGTTGTAGATGTAGAGGCGATGATTTTCGATCGGCGCTTCGAGTTGCGCCGCCTCGAAGAAATTGCCCGCGCCCGCGCAGGCGAAAACCACGATGCCGTTCGTTGACGGCTGCACCTCTTCCTCAAGGTACTTCGTGATGCGCTCCACGTCGCGGTCGAAGCTCTCGCGCTCCGGCGTGTGCGGCTGATAGGTCTTCGCCCGCCCGCCCAACTCTTTGCGCAGGAAGCGGTCGAAGTCGTCCTTGCCGTGCTCATTGGCCTGCGCGTTCAGATAAAGACTGATGACCGGCAAATCCGTGTGCTCGAAAGTCGTCAGCCGTTCCATTAACTCGCTCAGTGTCATGTTGATCCGTAGCCCCTTTCCTAATAGTTCACGTCACAAGATAGAAGTAATCATAAGTCCCTCGCGCGTTTCGCGTCTCTCATTCCCGAGGCGGCGACAGTGCAAGCCAACCGAAGACACCACCGACGTGTCGCTCACTCTTATGCAAAGCTGCGAACGACATCGCCGGCCATCTATTGGGGGGAATGAATAGAAATTACTGCGGGCGCGATATTAGCACGCGTTATTTAGGCGAGCCAACGCCGGGTTTGAAGCGACTGGCAAGTGTAGAGGATGAGAGTAAGACGACGGGGC
>JBPCPQ010000356.1:0-3567 GCA_050999015.1 Pyrinomonadaceae bacterium
GTCAGGCGCACGCGCGCGACTTTACGCAACGCGGAGTTGGGCTTTTTCGGCGTCTGTGTGTAAACGCGGGTACAGACGCCGCGCCTCTGCGGCGAACCCTGAAGCGCCGGGCTGGCCGTCTTGTACTTGACCGCCTGACGGCCTTTACGAACAAGCTGATTAATTGTCGGCATTGCTCTTAGTAGTCCTTCTTTACTTTCCGTACCGGCAAAAACGATCTCGCCGCCGTGTTCACAAGGGAATCCTTCTAACGCGCAAAAGGCTCCCACATCCTGCCTCTTGCCGGAACCAGTCCGGCAGTCAGCGCAAGAGCGACGGCCATGTTTGACAGAATTATTTAGGGATGTTCTGACTTCGCTGTGTAAAACGGGTGTGGATGATGGCTTCCCGTCAGCCGAAACTTTTCTGTGGCGTCGCTTTACTTATTTGGCGAGCAAGCTCAACGACGTTGACTCTGATCGCGCACCCGACGTGTATCTTCCTCGGTCTTACCCGTAGAACTTAAAGGAAGCGCCGGGCGTCTTACGCCACAATAATTGTCAAGCGACTACCTGAAAAAGCGCAGCCGGGCAACGCCTCCACACCGGCAGAACCTACTGGACGTTGCTCTTGGGGATCGGACTGTAAGTCCAAACGGGAGACTATACGGATGGAAGCGTACTCTGTCAAGCATGCTTCACAGGTTTTTGCCGCCGCGAAACACTTGTGATAAAACCTTGTCCCGCTGAAACGATTTATCACCCGCAACAAGAGGAACAAAACGATGGCGCACAATACACAATCGAGAAACGACCGGTTTGATGGATACATCCCCGTCGCTGAACGTGTAGAGAAATTTTACGAGCGTTTTACCGAGGGACGAATTTTGACACAGGTAATTGAACATGACCGAGAAAGCGGTTTTGTTCTGGTGCGTGCCGAAGTTTATCGTAGCCCTGATGACGCACAACCAGCCGCGACCGGTCACGCCTATGAAGTTCGAGGTGAATCATTCGTCAACAAAAGCAGTTATATCGAGAATGCAGAGACTTCGGCAGTAGGGCGCTCGCTCGCGTTGTTGGGGTTTGAGGTGAAACGGGGTATCGCCAGCCGTGAGGAGTTTGAAAAAGCTGCACGGATGCAGCCTTCCGATAAAGGCGCGGTGCGGCAGGCACAGCCCCCGGTCGAGGAAGACGGAACAACTCTCGACGCCGACATTCTACAAAGCGCCGGAGAGTTGGGTTATGACGCGGCGAAGGTGCGTAAGTGGGTCAATCAGAAATATGAAGTGACCGGCGGCCTTGAGAGTTTGACGGCGCAGGATAAGCGCGAGGTTCTGAAAGTCTTCAGAGAAAAGGTGCTGGCGGCGCAAGCCAAGGGGGCGGCAGCAAAGTAAGCGCTAACAGGCGACAAGACCTTTGTCCTTTGACTATAAATGACGGGAAAGGCCGGCGGGAGCGTGCAGTTCCCGCCGGCCTCAACCTTCTCTGTAGCTCAATTGTCTGATGAGAGACGAAAAGTCTTGTGCGAATCGTCCAGCGCCCGAACGAGCTATGCTTTGCCTTCTTCAGCGCCACCATCTCCGTCGGCAACCGCTACACCGGCACGCGCCACCACCGGAGCGCGGGCTTCATCGCCAGCGACAATCTCCGGCAGTTCGTCCAAGCTGTTCTCCACCGCCGCCGACTGATCCACGCTCTGGTCGCGCTCGACCTTCACGTTGCGGTAAAACTCCATGCCGGTTCCGGCAGGAATCAGACGCCCCATGATGACATTCTCCTTCAGGCCGCGCAGGTAGTCTATGCGCCCCGAAATCGCCGCCTCGGTCAAGACGCGCGTCGTCTCCTGGAACGACGCCGCCGAGATGAACGAATCGGTCGAGAGCGATGCCTTTGTGATACCGAGCAACAGCGGCTCGGCCTGCGCCTGCTCGCCGTCGTTGGTCTTAACGCGCTCGTTCTCGTCGGTGAAGCGGAAGCGGTCAACCTGCTCGTCGAGCAGGAACTCGGTGTCGCCGACCTCTCTGATCTTCACCCACCGGAGCATCTGGCGGACGATGACCTCAATATGCTTGTCGTTGATGTTAACGCCCTGCAAACGATAAACCTCTTGAATCTCGTTTGTCAGGTACTCCTGCAAGCGGTTCATGCCGAGCACCCGCAGGATGTCGTGCGGGTTCAGCGGGCCGTCCATCAACGCCTCGCCGGCACGGACGCGGTCGCTTTCCTGCACGTTGATGTGAGTGCCGCGCGGAATGTCGTACTCGCGCTCTTCGCCGTCGTCGCCGGTGACGATCAGTTTGCGCTTGCCCTTAGAAATAGGCCCGAGTTTAATGATGCCGTCAATCTCGGACATCACCGCCGTCTCGCGCGGCTTGCGCGCTTCAAACAACTCGACGACACGCGGCAACCCGCCCGTGATGTCTTTCGTCTTCGTCGTCTCACGCGGAATCTTGGCGATAATGTCGCCCGGCTCCACTTCGTCGCCGTCGCCGACCATCAGATTCGCGCGCACCGGCATTTGGTAAGTCTTGAGGACTTTCGTGCCGCCGCGAATTTCAAAGCGCGGCTGCTTTTTCTCGTCGGGCGAATCCTTGACGACGAGACGCGACTGTCCCGTGACCTCGTCCACCTCTTCGTCAACCGTGACTCCTTCCTTCAAGTCCTGATACTTAATCTTGCCGGCGACCTCCGTCAGAATTGCGAACGTGAACGGGTCCCACGTCGCCAGGAGTTGATCTTGGTTGACACGCGCGCCGTCTTCGACGTGGATGTGCGCACCGTAAACGATCTGAAAGCGCGCCACCTCGCGCCCGCGCTCGTCGAGAATTGTCAGCGCGCCGTTGCGGTTCATCGCGATGATTTCGCCGCGACGATTTTTGACGATGTTCAACTCGACGTACTTGATCGTGCCGTCGCTGCGCGCTTCGTGCTTCGACGACTCTTCGAGGCGTGCCGTGCCGCCGATGTGGAAGGTACGCATCGTGAGCTGCGTGCCCGGCTCGCCGATTGATTGCGCGGCGATGACGCCGACCGCTTCGCCGATGTCCACCGGTTTTCCGGTCGCAAGATTGCGCCCGTAACACTTGATACAGCATCCGCGCCGCGATTCGCACGTCAGCACCGAACGAATACGGACTCGCTGCACGCCGGAGCGTTGAATCTCCGCCGCGATGTCTTCGTTAATCTCCTCATTGGTCTCGACGATCATCGTGCCCTCGACCGGGTCAATCACGTCGTCGAGCGCGGTGCGACCGACGATGCGGTCGCGCAGGGATTCGATCTCCTCGCCGCCCTCGATAATCGCCGTTGAAGAAATGCCCTTCAGAGTGCCGCAATCCGGCTCGCTGATAATCACGTCCTGCGCCACGTCCACGAGACGGCGCGTCAGGTAGCCGGAGTCGGCGGTCTTCAGTGCCGTGTCCGCGAGACCTTTGCGCGCACCGTGCGTCGAGATGAAGTACTGCAAGACGTTTAGCCCCTCGCGGAAGTTGGAGCGAATCGGCGTCTCGATGATTTCGCCCGACGGCTTCGCCATCAGGCCGCGCATCCCGGCGAGTTGGCGAATCTGCTGCGCGGTTCCGCGCGC
>JBPCPQ010000318.1:0-6126 GCA_050999015.1 Pyrinomonadaceae bacterium
TTCGCGGGTGAGAGCATGTTCTACTCCCGCCCCTCGGCGTCGAAGCTCGCGCTCCTGCATTTAATCGAGCATCTTAAAGAGAGAGGCGCAGAGTGGCTGGATATTCAGGTAATGACGCCACATATGAAGGCGCTCGGCGCGAAACTCATCAGCCGCGACCTCTTTCTCCGAATGCTCGCACAGACGCAAGAGCGCGGCCTCAATCTGTTTTAAGAAAGTACGTTAATCGTAAGGAACAGGGGAAAAGGGAAAAGGGGATCGGCAATTACGCTTTATCCTTTCCCCCTTCTCCTTTCCCCTTTCAATTAACCGGCGTGAAGAAGCGTCCGCATCTCGCCGCCGAACCTCACATCAATTTTTCCACCCCGCGACCCCATCACCTCGCCGGTGCCGAACTTACCGTGGGCGATTACTTCACCCGGAATGTATTTTTCCCGGGGTGAGTAGAGGCGCGCGGGCTTGTTAAAGTTCGGATTAATGACTTCAGCTTTCGGCGCTCGCTCGCGGCGCTGTCTCACGCCTTCACCGGCTCCGTCTTTCTTTTCGCGGTAGAGACGATTACTGCCGCACGTCCGACACTGCACACGTTCGGCACGACCCTCAGAGCCTAAAGCAACAATTTGATGATTGCGTTCCTCCTTGCACCTGCCACAGTAAACGGCCAGATCATCGCCGAGACGTACCCGGCTCACTCTTCCGTTGGTATTCATATTATGACGCTGGCGAACAATAAAGACTCCTTACCACTGATGCTTGAACTAACCTCAGACAGCCTAACCGAAAGCCTTTGTATTTGAAAAGGAACCTCGCGCCCAATTCCTCGGCAGCGACTCGTCACCCGCCGGAGACGCCTTCGTCACAAACCCCTATCGGTTCATCACAAAAGTATTTCGCACGTTTTTTACACGCCTTAGTATCGCGGCGATTGCTGATGTTGATTCGATTGAGCCGCGTGTTCGTGAGTCGGGTTCGACAGAAGCAACGAACCGGAGCCCATCCGTAAAGTTCAAAAATCATTTCGCTGCGCCGGCGCAGAAGTTTCGGGAGCGACCCAGACTACGAACCGGCTCGACAAAGTGGAGGGAAAGCTTCAATGGCGAATGCCATGGGAGGTACGGCGGCGATGCGACGACACCAAGTTTTCCTGATTATCGCTTTATCTTTAATTTCCTGCCCGATGACGGAGGCGAAAACCGAATCGAGTGATGTGAGTGCGGATGTCATCGTGAAAAGTGTGACTGAGAGCGGACGAGAAGAAAGTAGTCCGCCCGCGGACGCCGTGAAAATCGCGCCGGCAGTGGCTGTGCCGACGCCGTTGACACTAACCACGAACGACGCGATCAAAAGCTCGCTCTACGTTGATGTCTTCAACATCTTAAAGGACGAAAATTCGTGCAGTCGCTTCTTCGGCGGCGCCGCCCGCGCGGTGCATGTGTTGAATCAACTGACGCTACAGTTTCGCAAGAAGCCTCTCCGAAGTGATTTGGTCGGATTCCAGATGTCGGGACACTACATCAATGTTTCCAACCAACAGACGGGCGCTTCGTACAGACTGTTTAACAAAACCATCGCCAACAGCCGTGGGCCGATCTACAACCGAAACCCGCAAGACGCGGAGGCCAAAAGAGCCGTCGGCAGGTTTCAGATTCATACGAGAGAAGCGAAAGCTTTAATGTTGCTCCACGAGTTAGGGCATTTACTCCCGGGTAAAGACGGGAACTGGCTTCTGCCGAACGACGGCGGCGATGGCTTTCTGAGCATGCGAAATTCACGAACAGTAGAGCAGCACTGCGTAGACCAGATTCGCGCCTTAAAGAACTAACTGCAAAGGCCGCTCCGGCGAACGCAAAAAGGTCTTGAAGAGAATCGAGGAATTAAAAATATGGCTATACCTGAGAACGACATGATGCATCAAGTGGCAACATTGAAGTTGCATGCTGACGGCAGCGGCGGTGACCATCCGTTCGCCTCTATCGAGACCATCGAGAACCTGACGCTGACACTTCTGAGAGAGGTAGAGTCGCTGAAAGGGCTTCAATCATTTCACCGACACAAAAGCAGCATCAGTCTTTATGACGAAGTGCGAGGATTTGAAACTGAAATAATCGAGTGGGCGCTGTTCAGAACCGGGGGGAATCAGCGGCGTGCCGCGCGCCTCCTCAACATTAAAGTGACTACTCTCAACGCCAAGATCAAGCGCTACGGAATTGAGCCGAACGCCGCGCTCAGTAACTTGATTAACCTCTTCGAAAGTAAGCAAGCCGCCGCCGGCAAGTAAGAAAAGCTTTGCGAAGCTTTATGAGCGGCACAGCAAGAGGTGGATTTGTCAGTACCGGGAGCGGCCGCGACCGGGTTATTAAGCTGCCCCGGAACCCGGTCGCTACCGCTCCCGGTATTGACCTGCCTCCCGAAGCGAATCGCGAAGAATTGTTCTGACAAACAACTCAGCCCCGAAAGACTCGCGCCGCGACGCTGCTCTGGCCGGTCAGGAAGGCGGTTTCGACTTCCGGTTCGGTGAGCACGCGCGAAGGTATGCCGGACGTTGTCAAAACGTGCCGCCATGCTTCGGCCACCGCCGCTCCGCCGGCGAGCACGACCGGAATCGCGGGCGAGAGTAACCCGCGCGATTGCAGCGCATTGAAATCCGCTCCGATGACTGCGCCGACGAGATAAGCGAACCGTTCGTCGGGGCTGCTTTCGTCTTTCTGTTGCAAAAGTCGCACACAGAAGAGCGCGCGCGCGAGTGCCGATTGATGCTGCTCTCTGACGCCTGCCTCGACCCACTGCGGATCAAGCGTCTTCGTTTGCGCACCCTGCGGCACGGCGCTGGCAAGAATCGTTTGCGTTTGCGCGGCGTGAATCAACTCGCCGGAGAGCGTCGTGACGCTCGATGCGACGCGGCTCGAATCGTCCGTGCGGATTGCCTTCCAATGTGAGCCGAGCGTGAGAAGTACGGATTCGGTGCGCATCATTCCCAACTCCAACAGCCCTAGACATAATGTCTCCTCCCCGCGCATGACATCGAACGCGCCAACCTCACGCGCGTTCTCGCGCGTTCCTTCCGTCCGCACGCCGGGGATGAGCAACACGGGAAGATCAATCACGTCGGCAAACATCTGACACTCCGCTCCGGCGGCGATGTCGGAGATTCCGGCGGGGGCGGCGACGTGCGGCACTTCCGACAAACCGAGCGGCGACGTGATCATCCCGGAAGCGATGACGCACGACGGAACGCATTCGGGCGACAACCGCCGCCCCTCGGTGTTCACGTTTATGATTAGATCGCGCAGCGCCGCGCGGATGCGCTCGGTCGAGCCGTCGCGGGCCGTGTCTCTCACGCCGACGAAAGCGCGCGCCCTCGCCACCACAAGGGAATCGCGCACCAGCCAGACGCGCGTGTTCGTCGTCCCCATGTCAACATGAACCGCGCAGGTTGCGTCTGCGCTCTTCACGGCGAAATTCATCAAAACACTCTTTCTGGTATCACTTCTGAAATCAACCGGGCATTGCCCCGCCGCGCGGGAGGTAGGCGTCAAGTTCGATGGCAGCCTGACTCTTCGTTAGCACATTAATTCTTTTCGGCGCACCTCAATCCAACGTACTTGAAGCGATAAAGTCAAGCGACCTATGCCGCGCCTCGCAATTTTCGATTCTCAGTTGAGTGACTCTGACACCTTCGCGCCAATTTTCCGCATCCAAGTTTACGTAAAAAGACTTGAAAATAATGTGTCCCCATTTTCGGGTTAATAGAGATTTCCAGAACGGTTAAATGGCTACGGAGTGGTTAAATATGAAAAAAATTAAGGGCAACTTATTAACACTTGTCGCAGTATTCGCGCTCGCGGCTCCTGCCGCATTCGCGGCCTCGCCAGTCACGACGGCAAGCCCGTCGGTTTACGACGCGAAGTTTGACGAGAAGATTCGCAAGGAACTTGTAACGCTGCCTTACTTCGGGGTTTTTGACAACCTCGCTTTCAGACGCGACGGCTCGACCGTGACGCTGTACGGGCAGGTGATTCGCCCGACGACGCGCTCGGCGGCGGAATCGCGCGTCGTCCGACTCAAAGGCGTCGAGCGAGTCATTAACCGGATCGAAGTGCTTCCGCTTTCGCGTTTTGATGACGACATTCGCGTGCGCGCTTACCGCGCGGTCTTTGGCACGGGCGGCTTATACCGCTACGCGATGAGTGCGAATCCGTCCGTCCACATCATCGTTAATCAGGGGCGCATCACTCTCGAAGGCGTCGTGGCGAACAGAATGGACGCGCAACTTGCTTATATCGCGGCGCGCGGCGTACCCGGAGCGTTCGCCGTGACGAACAACCTGCGCGTCGAAAACGCTGGCCGCGACAGACGGATGAGTTGACGCCAACTTCAGCGCGCGCAATTTGAACAAGGTGGGAGGGCACGAGTCTGCGTCGGGAGTGTTAATAAAGACGACATAAAATCCCCGGCGCAGAACTCTTATTACTTCTTAAAGAAAGGATAACGACGAGATGGAATTAAACAGGAAAAAGGTGAGCGCGTCGTTGGCCGTTTTGGCGACGACGGTGATGTTCGTGCTGGGCTTATTCGTGGGCGACAACATGACGACGAAAGTCTCCGGCGCGGACGAAACAGCAAACGTCGCGGGTGTAAACACCGCCGCTTCGCAAAATATCGGGGCGTCAAACTCTTACGCGCAAATTGTGAGCCGCGTCGCACCAGCGGTTGTGACAGTGCGCTCGGAAGGGCGCGGGCGTCAGGCGCAGCAGTTCCCATTCGCCGACGACCCGACGTTGCGTGAGTTTTTCGGCAATCGCGGAATCGTGCCGCAGCAGCCGCGCGAGCGGCGGCGGAGCGGCTTAGGCTCCGGCGTGATTGTCAGTTCTGACGGATATATTCTGACGAATCATCATGTTATTGACGGGGCGGAAAAGATCACCGTGCAGTTGACGAACAACCGCACGCTCGACGCGAAAGTCGTCGGCTCCGACGCGCCTTCGGATTTGGCGGTCTTGAAAGTCGAAGGCCGAGAGTTGCCAATGCTCCCGCTCGGCGACTCGGATCAGATGCGCGTCGGCGACGTGGTGCTGGCAATCGGCAACCCGCTCGGCGTCGGCCAGACTGTGACGAGTGGAATTATCAGCGCGAAGGGACGGAGAACTGGATTGTCCGACGGCAGCTTTGAAGATTTCTTGCAGACCGATGCAGCGATCAATCAGGGCAATTCGGGCGGCGCGCTCGTCAACACGAACGGCGAACTCGTCGGCATCAACTCGCAAATTCTTTCACCGTCGGGCGGAAACATCGGCATCGGCTTTTCCATTCCGTCGAAGATGGCGAAGAACGTCATGGATCAATTGGTGAAGACAGGCGCGGTTCGTCGCGGTCAACTCGGCGTCACCGTGCAGCAGGTGACATCGGAAATTGCGGCGAGTATCGGCATCGGTGATGCGCGCGGCGT
This sequence comes from Pyrinomonadaceae bacterium, assembly GCA_050999015.1. Classification (GTDB taxonomy): domain Bacteria; phylum Acidobacteriota; class Blastocatellia; order Pyrinomonadales; family Pyrinomonadaceae; genus JBPCPQ01. The sequence goes on from JBPCPQ010000318.1 coordinate 5,447, forward strand.
GATCGTCAGCGGTGTGCAGCCGGGCAGCGCGGCGGAACGCGCGGGGTTACGTCAGGGCGACATCATCGCGCAGTTTAACGGAACGAAGGTTGATGACAGTAACGCTTTCCGTAATCACGTGGCGAGCACGATGCCGGGCACGGAAGTCGCGCTCACCGTCATGCGCGACAGAGAAGAGCAGCAGATGCACGCTACGCTCGGCGAATTGAGCGGGGAGAAAAAGGGCGAGTCGGTCAACACGCGGAATGATGAAACGACGAGCAGCGGAAAGCTCGGCATCAACGCGCAGGATTTAACTCCTGAAGTTGCCGCGCAGTTCCGCTTGCCGGCGGGAACGAAAGGCGTCGTCGTCGGCGGCGTCGCGCCGGGCGGCGCGGCGGCGGAAGCCGGGATCGTAGAAGGCGACGTGATTCTCGAATTCAACCGCCAGAAAGTTGGCTCCGTCGCGGAGTTGCAAAAGGTGGTGGGCGCGTCGAGCGACCGTCCCGCGCTGATGCTCATTAATCGTCGCGGCGACAATTTCTACCTGACGGCAAAGCTCGGCTAAATCTAACGTAAATCTAACCTGTCGGCTCACCAAAACGGCGCGGCAACCCCGATCCCAACAAGAGTGACGGCACCTTTTCCCCCCCAAAAAAAGAGCCTGGTTGCGGCGATGGAGGGTTTTTCCCTCCTTCCCA
>JBPCPQ010000130.1:0-6559 GCA_050999015.1 Pyrinomonadaceae bacterium
TGATAACGCGATGACTTTAATTGACCTTCTAGTGTTACTACTTGTCGCCGGCATTTGCGGCGCGCTCGGCCAAGCCATTGGCGGTTATTCGCGCGGCGGTTGCCTCGTCTCCATCGTGCTCGGCTTCATCGGCGCGCTGCTCGGTTCGTGGCTCCAGCAGAGAGTCGGTTTACCGGAGCCTCTGGCAATTAACGTCGGCGGCAGCCTGTTTAAGCAATTCCCGGTTGTCTGGTCAATCATCGGCGCGGCGCTGTTCGTCGCGGTAATTGGTCTCATCTCGCGCCGCCGCGCCTGAGAAGAAGGCAAAATTAAAAAGGTAGAAGGCAAAAGTAAGGCGGATACATTCTTCACTTTTACCTTTTACCTTTGCCTTTTCCTTTTGCCTTGATTCCGGCGTATCGGTTACACTCGCTGGCAAAAGCATCTTTGTTGACTGGAAACGACGGCGTGCGAGGCTGGTTGCTCCGCAGTAGGATGGGTTTTCTTTTATGACTGCCGTGTCCCCGATTAAACCTCACCACGACACCACCTCCGAGGCGACTCCCGACCTCAGTTACTTTCGCCAAAGGTATCCGTTAACCGTAGCCAACTTCGGCGGCCTGCCGCACCGCGAAGAATGGTTGCGGCGTGTTTGGGAATTAGATGAGCGTTGGCAGTCGGCGATGGGAAACACTCCAAGCGCGCCGGAAGAAGTGATCGTGCGCGGCGCTCCGCCGGCGCATCTTCAGGTCGAGGGGACGTTCGACATTATCTACGCGGGCGGCGTGCTCGGTTTGCTGCACGCCGCGGTGATGAGTTGTCAATACGACCAGCGCGTGATGGTCTTTGACGCGCACACCGTCGGGCGCACGCACCGCGATTGGAACATCTCCGACGAAGAGTTGCGCGAGTTCGACCGCGCTGGTCTGTTTACCGAGGAAGAGATCGAGGGCGCGGTGGTCAACCGCTACCGCGCCGGCTTCGTTAAGTTTCACGACGCCGCGTCGCGCGTCAAAGCCGAGCGGTTGTGGATGAACGGCGTGCTCGATGTCGCGCTCGACGCCGACAAGTTGCTCCAACTCGCCGCCGCGAAAATCCGCTCGCGCGGCCCCGCCGGGTGCGCGCTCGCGGACGGCTTGCGCTTCGTCCGGTGCTACGTCGAACCCGACCGCGTGTCAATCGAGACGGCTGACGCGCGCGGCGCGCGAAAACTTTTCAGCGCCCGCCTCTTCGTTGACGCGACGGGAACTAATTCTCCCGTCGCGCGTCAGATCAACGAAGGTCGCGCGCTGACGCACGTCTGCCCGACGGTCGGCACCGTGGCGCGCGGTTTTGCGCGGGGCGAGGAGCCGGATAAAGTTGATTTCAAGGTCGGCGAGATTCTCGTCAGCACCGAAGACGCGAGCGACCACCGGCAACTTATCTGGGAAGGCTTCGCCGGCAATTCGCAGCGCGACGAGTATACGACCTACCTTTTTTTCTACGACGCGGTACACTCGCCCGCCGACAAATCGCTGCTCGCTCTCTTCGAGAAATACTTCGAGGCGCTCCCGACATACAAGCGCGCGGGCGCGCAGTGGCGCGTGCAAAAGCCGGTGTTCGGCTACATCCCGAGCGTTCATCATCACGGCTGGAAGGGCGCGGGAAAGCGCACCGCCGCCGACCGTGTGATGCTCATCGGCGACGCCGCCGGTCTCTCCAGCCCGCTGACCTTCTGCGGCTTCGGCTCGCATGTCAGAAACCTGCGGCGGCTAACGCACCTGACGAGCCTCGCGCTTAAAGCCGGGATGCTCGACGCGCATTCGCTCTCCGAGGTTAATGCCTATGAGCCGCGCGTCGCGCAGATGGCGAGTCTTGCCGAGTTTCTGCGTCCCGTGCCCCGAAGCGCGCCCGGAACCGTCAACGAAACGCTCAACGCCGTGATGGCGGCGCTTCATAACCTCGACGACCGCGTGCGGCGCGAGTTGTTTCAGGATCGGATGACGTTCGGCGCGCTGAAGAGTCTGCTCGGCCACACCGCCAAACTCTACCCGCGCATCTTCCAACGTGTGCGCGAGCACCTCGGCGCGCGCGGCACGTTCTGGTGGGTGGCGAATGTCGCCGAGGCAGCTTTGAATGAGCGGCGCGAAAGTAAAGCGGAGGCGTCGGGCGGCGAGGAGAATGAGCAAGACCCGGCGCGGGAATTTGCTCGTTATGTGAGCATCTACAAAAACGGCAGAAGCCCGGACGAACAAAGTTGATTCGTCCGGGCTTCTGTCGTTCAGTCAAAGCGTCTGTCCTTCGTTTCGGAATCAGCTTTTAATCCTGACAACACATTTGTTCTGTAGGGACTTCGGTAGCGTAACCGCGCAGAGTACATTCCCATGTTCGTCCGTAACTTCCACGCCCGTTATCTTCCTGTTGGCGTCCTTGAACTTTTTCTTGCCTTTAGCATTCGGGTCCGGCATGAACGTGTCGTCGAACTCGATCTCAATGGAACCGCCTTTGATAACAACCGGGTCGCCGTTTGACATTTCAGATTCTCCTTTGAGGTAAGAGAGAGTTAGTTGGTTGAAGCGAGGAGTGCGTCTAGTTGTCTGCGTCCGAACTGTACGTCCGGCCTTGCGCTGTAGTTAGTAAAAGTTTCCGTACCCCAGTTCCGCTGAAGCTCTGATAACACGTCGGCGGCGCGCGAAGCATGTTGGTGCGCCTTCGTCGCGTCACCCAGTTGTCGGCTGGCGCGCGCCGCGATCAGCCACGCGCGCCACTCAGAATCCCGTTGCCCCGCCTCAGCAAATCGCTTCTGCGCCTGTGACACGGTGGCGAGTGCGCCCCGCGCGTCGCCGCTCTCCAGCATCTTTTCGGCAAGCGCCAATCGTGCTTTGGACAGCGGCAACGGGCTGCCGAGCCGTGTCGCCTCGTCTAAAGCTTCCTCACATAGACGCAGACCCTCACGGTGCGCGCCGGAAAGGGCGTGCGCTAAACCGAGTGTGTGTCGCGCCTCGATGGCCGTCTCTTTGAAATGCGCGAGGGCGAGGGCCAGCGATTGCTGCGCTCGCGCTTTGGCTTCCGGAAAGCGTCGCTCGCTGAGAAACATCCGGGCACTCGTCAGATGAAGCCAAGCGGTCTGCTTTTTACTGCCGCCGCCGCCTTGCTCGCCGAGCGAGGTCGCGTCGCCGAACACCGTCCGCGCTTCTTCGTAGCGACCCAGTTGCCACAGTACGTTACCGCGATTCATTAAACCCAACCTGACGCCCCTCTCGTCGCCCTGTGACTTACTGATTGCGTAACCTTCTTCGACGTGGCCGAGCGCTTCAGGATATCGCTCCTGCTGGACGAGGATCACTCCCATCCAGTCATGCGAGAACGCGACCTGCGCTCGGTCGCCAGCTTTTTCCGCGAGATCGAGTTGCTGCCGAAAAGCCTTGAGCGCGGCTTCGTAATCTCCCTTCTGACTGTTGGCGAGTCCGAGCAGCGTCAGCAGTTGCGAAACTTCTTTTTCATACCCGCCCTGCTGGTAAAAGGCGAGCGCCGGTTCGATGTAGCGCAGCGCCTCGTCCGTTCTACCCTGCTGGATGCGCAGGCTGCCGAGCATCCCCATCGCCCGCGCTTCATTACGCCGCCCTTTGTACATCCGCGCGAAATCAAGCGACTGACTGTAATACTTCTCGGCCTCGTCATAATCGCCGCGCGTGATAAAGGCGTTGCCGAGGTTCGCCAAGCCCCGGGTGGTAAAGTTCTCCATCCCTTTGGCCTGCGCCAAATCAACGGCCTCGCGCGCGTAGTGTTGCGACTGATCCATTCGGCTTTCGCTGAAAGCGACGCTGCTCAACTGCATCAGCGCGTTGATCTGTTGAGGCTCGTTGGCCGTCGTGCGCGCGATGTCCAGGGACTGCTGCAAATCCCGGCGGGACTCCGTCACCTTTCCGATAACGTCAAACAGCAGGCCGCGCTCGTAGAGAACTTCCGCGTGCCCTTCGGCATTACCCTTTAATTTGTAAATATCCTCGGCTTTAGCGAACGCTGTCGTTGCACTCGCCAAATCCTGTTGCCGCCCGTAAAGAATTCCTAAGCGGAGGTAAGCGGTCGCGTACTGGCTGTCGAGGTTCGTCGCCTCGATGTAACTTTCAATCGCCTTCTGCACGACTTCGGTCTTCTCATAAGCGCGACCGAGGTCAACATAAGCTTGCGGCTCCTGAGGCTTGCGACGGGCGATCTCGCGGTAGGCTTCGAGCGCACGAGGGAGATCGCGCAAGGTTGTGTGTGTGATAGCGTCCAAGTACAACTTGTCTAAATCTGGGAGCGCCGAGCGGTCGGGAACCAGCGTGCCGACGCGCACCAACTCCTCCTTAGCCCGGTCGGTATAGTCAATCTCGCCCCACGCTTCGGCGAGGCGGGCATGCGCGAGCGCAAAATTCCCGTCCACCCGGACGGCCTGCTCAAGTTCTTTGCTGGCCTCATAATACGCGCCGCTGCGTAGCGCTTCGGTTCCGCGCTCGTACCATTTGACAGCCTCAGGCAGTGGCTCGTGTATCGTCGGCGCGCGCAATCGCCCATAGCCCCACACGCCGAGCAGCACGATGAGCAGTGCGGCGGCAAAAGCGGCGGGCGACAGTCGCGGACGGCGCAATGTTTCGGACAAAGTCATCAATGCGCTCGAACGAACGGTCATTGACTGCGTCGTGATCCGCCGGGTGCGCGCTGCATCGGTTTTGGAGAGCTTCGCTCCGACCGCGCGCAGGTCGGCGGCAAACTCCTCAGCCGATTGGTAGCGGGCTTCGGGTTTTTTGGCAAGCGCCTTCAGCGTGATGCGGTTCAGTTCCGCCGGAACGCGTGGATTGAACTTCGACGGCGGGGCGGGATCGACGTGAAGCACCTGTGCCCCAATCTCGATGACGTTCGCGCCGGAGAAGGCAGGGCGCCCCGCGAGACACTCGTAGAGGAGCGTGCCGAGCGCGAACAAATCGCTGCGCCGGTCAACCTTCGCGCCGCGCGCCTGCTCCGGCGAAAGATAAAGCGGCGTGCCGACGATGACATCACTGCGCGTCTGTGTCGAGATCAACGTCTTCGCCTCAGGGTCGACGTCATACACGCCCTCTGCTTCGAGTTGCTTGGCGAGGCCGAAGTCGAGCACCTTCACTTCGCCCCGGTCGTTAATCAGAATGTTGGACGGCTTGATGTCACGGTGGATGATGCCGCGCTCGTGCGCTTCGGCGAGCGCGCCGGCCACGTCCTCGACGATCTCGACGGCGCGCGGAATCGTCAGCGCGCTCGACAGCAAAAGGTCGCCGAGCGTGCTCCCGCTGACCAACTCCATCACGATGAACGGCTGGCCGTCGGCGGTCTCACCATAGTCGTACACGGCGGCGATGTGCGGATGGCTGAGCGCCGAGACGGCGCGCGCCTCGCGCAAGAATCGAGCGCGGTAATTTTTCGCGGCGGCGGCGGTCGGAACTTTGAGGGCGACCCTTCTTCCGAGGTTCGTGTCCTCGGCGACGTAGACGACGCCCATCCCACCCTCGCCGAGTTGGCTCAGAATCCGGTAGTGGGAAATAGTTCGCCCGATCATTAACTCAGTTTCCTTCGTCGGATTGAGAAGGCGGGACGGGTGAATACGCGAAAGCGTGGGTCATATGCGAACGACGCATGAGTATCAACCAGAGATGCGCGCGTATTCTGCGCTAAAGAAGAATCCTTTTCAAGCACTAATGAAAAGTCTGGAGACAGAATACAGACTTCTTCGCCGCCGCGAGTCAGTACAATCGCCCGCGCTTCGCTTCAACCCAAAAGGATAAAAGCATGAGTACCAAACTTTACGTGGGAAACCTGTCTTTCCGCACCACCAGCGAGGAACTGCGCGACCTGTTCGCACAGGCCGGGACGGTCAAATCCGCTTCGGTGATTGAAGACCGCGACACGGGCCGCTCACGCGGCTTCGCGTTCGTCGAGATGGCGACTGCGGAGGGTGCGGCGGCGGCCGTCGAACAACTCAACGGCAAAGACTTTGGAGGACGCAACCTGACGGTTAACGAAGCGCGCCCGAAAACTGATCGCGGTGGTGGCTACGGCGGCGGTCGTGACCGCGACCGGAGCAGCGGTGATCGCGGCGGCGGCTACGACCGCGAACCACGCTGGTGAGATGGTAAGGCAAAAGTAAATAAGGTAAAAGGCAAAAGTGATGAAAGATGAGTCATCTCTACTTTTGCCTTTTACCTTTTTATTTTTTATTTTCTCGCGGCGGGAGTGAGCTTCATCGCCATTCGTTTCCCATCGCGCGTTACTTCCACGTCGTACTCCTGCCCGGCCTTCATCTCACCGAGCGCATAAGTGTAGTCATAGACGTTGCGAATCTCGCGTCCGGCCAGCTTAACGATCACATCCCCGGCGCGCAGACCGGCTTTCGCCGCCGGCGAATCGTCGCGCACCGCGTCGAGCTTCATCCCGTCGTTTGAGTCCGCTTAGTTCGGTACGGTGCCGAGGTAGACGCGAAAGCCGTTCGCGGTGCGCCCCGCGCTCTGAGAGCGCGCCACCGCGTATGTCAGGCGGCGTTCACTCGCTTGTAAATCAGAGACGATCTCGCGGACGAACGACAGCACGCGCG
>JBPCPQ010000334.1:0-2229 GCA_050999015.1 Pyrinomonadaceae bacterium
GAGCGAAAGTTGTTCGGTCAAAATCACGAAGCACAGGAATCGTCAGCCGCTGTGTCTTTGCGTAGTGTTTTAGGAGGGCATTCGAGGCTTCCTGTTTAGTCTCAACGCTGACCCACAAAAACTCGACCGGCCTGTTCTTAAACTCATCCTTCAATTCTTCAATCGCCGCTAGTTCCCACGCGCACGGCACGCACCACGTCGCGCCGAACGACACTAATATGACCTTGCCGCGCATCCGTTCCAAGTCATACGTCTTGCCGTCGAGGCTTTTCAAATTAAACGTGACTTCCGGGACAGACTTCGGCGCCTCCGCCGCGCCTTGCGCATAAACGGGTAAGGCGGCGAGCGGCATCATCAGAAGCAACGCGCAGAAAATTGTCGAGAGCCTTTTCAGCATGAACACCTCTCTGATGGTGAAGAGTGAACAGTAAATGGTTAATAGTAAGAACCAAAAAATGTTTCTTTTATCGCTTCACCATTTACCATTAACCGTTCACCAACTATCTTCTATCCGCGTCGGCGGTGAACGAGCCGCCGGTGTCAGGTGCGACGACGCGCGCACGCACCGCCTCGACACTCCCACGTGAGCGGTTAAGGAATGGGCGCGGGTAAGCTCCCATAAAAAGCATCAATAGCAGCAGCGGCAGCAGCAATCCGATTTCGCGCGCGTTCAAATCCAACAGTCGCGCGTTCTCCTGCCGGTTGAGACGCCCGAACAACACGCGCTGCAACATCCACAACATATACACGGCTGCCCAAATGACGCCGGTCGCGGCGAGCATCGTGGCAATCCACGCATACTGAAAACCGGAAGTCCACATCCCCACCATGATGAGAAACTCGCCGACGAATCCGTTCAGGAGCGGAAGTCCGACCGACGACAACGAGGCGAACACGAGAAGCGTTGCAAAGACAGGCATCGGCTTCGCAACTCCGCCGAAGTCGGCGATCTGGCGCGTATGGCGGCGCTCGTAAATCATCCCGACGAGGAGAAACAGCGCGCCGGTCGAGACGCCGTGATTGAGCATCTGGTAAAGCGCGCCCTGCATTCCCGCTTCGGTGAACGAAAACAACCCAAGCACCACAAATCCCATGTGACTCACAGATGAGTAAGCGACGAGTCTCTTCACGTCAGGCTGCACCATTGCGACGAGCGCGCCGTAAATGATGCCGATGATTGCGAGCACGATCATCACGGGCGCGAAGTAGCGCGACATGCCGGGAAAGAGCGCGAAGTTGAAGCGCAGGAGTCCATAAGTGCCCATCTTCAGGAGCACCCCGGCGAGAATGACGGAGCCGGCGGTCGGCGCTTCGGTGTGTGCGTCGGGCAGCCACGTATGAAAAGGGAAGAGCGGGACTTTGATCGAGAACGCGAGCGCGAAGGCGAGGAACAACCAAAACTCGGCGCGCGCGCCAATCGTCATCGTGCCCTGCTGAAGCGCGTTGAGGAGCGTCACGTAATCAAACGTGCCGAAGCCGACTTGCTGCGCGTGGATGAAATATAGCGCGATGATGCCGACCAGCATCAAAAGACTTCCGAGCGCAGTGTAGATGAAAAACTTGGCCGCCGCGTAGATGCGATTCTGCCCGCCCCACACGCCGATCAAAAAGAACATCGGGACGAGAGATGCCTCGAAGAACAAATAAAAGACGAGCAGATCAAGCGCGACGAAAACGCCGATCATCGCGCCTTCGAGCACAAGGAGCGATGCAAAGAAAGCGGCGGGGCGTTTCTCGACCGCGTGCCAACTCGACAGTATGGAAATCGGCATCAAAAGCGTCGTCAGCAGCACGAGCCACAGACTCATCCCGTCAACGCCGACGTGATAACGCGCGCCAATCGCACCGATCCACGGCACATCCTGCACGAAGCCGAACGCGGCGGTGTCGCCAATACCGATCCCGCTGGTCAGCAGCAAAAGCGAGAGCGCGAAAGTGGCAAGCGAGAAGCCGAGCGCGATCCAGCGGTAATGCATGTCGTTGCGGTACGACGCGAGAAGGCCGTGCGCGGTGATTGCGACGGCCCCCGCGACCGGCAAGAGAATTAGGATAGTAAGCAAATACTTCTGCATAGCTTCTGTCGACTCTAACGAACGAATGGAAGAATCTGATAAGCGTTGTAAGCGAAATAGCCGATCACCGCGAGCGCGCCGAAGAGGACGATGGCAGCATAACCCCGGGCGAAGCCGGACTGCCTATAACAAACAATTGAACCACCGTTCGACATCA
>JBPCPQ010000108.1:0-9234 GCA_050999015.1 Pyrinomonadaceae bacterium
GGCTCCTCAGTCGGCATCTCAAGAGCCGTTGACCGCCAGACCTTAGAGGCGGCCGTCAATCTCGCCGCGCGTTATGATCGTAAGGTGATTGTTGAAGAAGGACTTGACGCGCGTGAGATTGAGTGTGCGGTAATCGGCAACGACGAGCCGGACGCGAGTTTGCCCGGCGAGTATGTGATCTTAGACGAGCGGGCGGCGTTTTTAGATTACACGGAAAAATACTCCGGCACCGGCCACGTCGAATTTGTCGTTCCCGCAAATCTACCGGAGCACACCACGAGTCGCGTACAAGAGTTAGCGAAACGCGCTTTCCGCGCCGTAGACGGATCGGGTTTGGCACGCGTGGATTTCTTTCTGCGGCGCGATAACGGGGAATTACTGCTTAACGAATTGAACACCATGCCGGGACTAACAGAAGTCTCCGGTTACCCGAAGCTGTGGGCGGCTTCCGGCTTGCCTTTCGAGTCCGTCCTCGACCGCCTCATCCAACTCGCTTTCGAGCGTCATCAAGACAAGATGCGCAATCAAACACGCCTGTAAGCGGCGTGCCTATTCACACACGACAGCGCGCGGTTGTGCGCCTGGCGTAGTGAACACACTGATAACTTCTCCAAACTGAATTTATTTCGCCGAGCGGTAGCCCCGCCGTGTGCGCGCGTTCAGTTCGGGGCGCGCAGGCATCTTGACGTCAATGGTGCGCCAACGGTTATCGCGTGAGTTATTAGTTGGTTGATAACCGATGGTGTACTGATTACGTAGTTCTTCGACAATCGCGGCGAAGGCTTCGCTCATCGCACGTCCGCCGGGAGACGCGACGTAACGTCCGCCGCTTTTGTTGGCGAAGTTTTTCAACGCCCCTGCCGACGCTTGCCTTAAAGTGATTGCTGAAGTCAGGGCCGAGAAGTCAATGGTGTAGATTGTCGCATTCGCGGCGAGCGCGTTGTGGAGGGCTTTGTCGGCGGAAGCGGCGCTACGTGTGTCGGCTCCGTCGGAGAGAACGATGATGGCACGCCGCTTTTCCGGGCGGCGTGAGAGGTCAACAGCCGCGTGGAGAATGGCATCGTTGAGCACCGTCCATCCTTTGGCCGTGACGTTATATGCAAGCGGCGGAAGATCACGTCCCGGAGAAAAATCCTGCAACTGCTCGACTTTCGTGTCGAAGGTGTAGACCGAAGCAACATCGTCCGGTCGCAACCCGTCGAGGAAGTTGATCGCGGCACCGCGCGCCAGTGTTAGGCGGCCTTCCATGCTGCCCGAAGCGTCAAGCAAAAGCGCGGCGGCGAAGGGAGTCTCTTCGACACCGAAATTAGTAATGCTCTGCTCACGTCCGTCTTCAAAAATCCTAAATGCCGAGCGGGGAATCTTATGAACGTAATCTCCTTTGGCATCGGTGACAGTGACATTCAGAACGACGAGATCGGCATTGACGCGGACGACATCCTCCTCATCCTGCCCGTAAGTGTGTGGCAAGCACAAAAGAAGCGCGACTGATAATGACAGCATAAGGATATGCCGCCAATTGAGAAAAGCTGTCCGGCACTGACGGGGCGTTGAAATGTGAGTGCGGCTCATTGCCTCTTAAAACTACGAATATAGCGAATCAGTTCAATTACTTTATTAGCCCGCTCAATGATTGAAGTCGAAACAACGTGCCGGGAAGTTTTCACAACACATTTCTGCAAGTCTTCAGAGGTTTCGGCGAGACGCGAGAAGGCGGCGGTCAATTCCCGCGGCGGGTCTTCAAGTACCTGAGCATCATCAGAACCGCCGATTTGTCCGCGTATTTTGCGCACCAGTTTTTCCATTCGCTCAAGTTTTTTTAACTCTTCCCGTCCGAGCGTTTGGTGGTGCTCGAAGGCGAGAAACAATTGGGAGCCGAGGCGAGCGGTTTCGTCGGCACGTTCAAGGCTTTCCTGATGAGATTCTTCAGCGTGTTTAATCGCGGCACGGCTTCTCAATTCTTCTTCGGGAGAACCTAAGAATGGAGAGTCACTTCGTCGTTGCGTCGAGGATGCACCGGAACTTGTGGATTGGTCGGCGGTTGTTTGAGCCGCCCCGAAAGCAGGGAGGAGGGCGGCAAAGACAAACGCTAAGAGGTGCTTACAATACATTGACTATATCCGAAGCCAACCGAGAGAAAAGTAGCGAACGAATTACCCCAAAGTGTAGCGAACTTTTTGTTTACTCATCAAGCCTTAATCGAGTGTGGTCATTACGGGTGCTCGTATTTGAAAACGTCTGTATCCTAGATGTAAGAACGGCTTTCAGGTTGCACCGGGAAAAACTTCGATTGACCGCATGCGCTGGAAAAGCGAGCAGCCAAAGATGAAAACCACAGAGTGGTTTTAATTGTCAGTAAAAGAATGCGAACTTAATTGAATACATTAAGTCTCGTCGGCATGCCGACGTTTCAGAATTTACTTGAAGAACCGTCGGCACGCCGACCTCTCAAGATGCACTTGAAATAAGAGTGTCTTACGGAATGCTCGACGGATTATCTGGAGTATTTATAAACTCCTCACCTTTTGGCCTCGAACGAGACGGAGATGGAGCGTTGATTCTGATTTGAGGCGAGCGCTCCGGTGGGCGGCGTGCGCCGGGAAATGATGCAAATGCTATGTCAGATTCCCTCGATGCGCTACGCACGCGCAAAACCCTCGCTCCGCTCCACTCGCGGGTCGGCAAAGTTATTTGGTAGCGACCTTGCGCGTTAGGAAGCAAAGCGGAAGGTGCGACATTTATTGTTCTCGTCATAGTGACGTCATCGTTGCGGTGTTTCAACTCAATTTCGATAGAAATGGACTCAAGCTTTTCTTCTGAAGTGTTTTTAATCGTTCCGCCGATGACGGCCTGCGTGCCCCGAAGCATCGCCTCATCCTCAAAGACGTGAACTTTGATCTCTTTCGTCGCTTCTCTCATGTCTTGGCGTTGATGGATTGGCTGGGGCGAGACAGCTTTATCTTTTGATAGACTAGAGTTTCGACAACCGTTAAAAACGAACATAAGCGCCATGAGCACGCAAATCACTGTCATTGAATGAAAAACATTCGCCCACCGTTCAGACGTTTTCAGAAGATAAGTTTTTTTATTTAGGTACGGACTCATGCGGACAATTTGGAAAGGCGACATAATGCTCTATTGAACTATGAGATAAGGAGAGCGAAGTTATTGCCGGGAAAGAGGTTTGCCAGAGTTCCATGAGAGTTGTTGACCGCTCAGCACAAAAAACGCCAAGTGACAACCAATAATCCTTTGTGTTCAGTGGTGAAAAAATTTCCTAAATGTTTTTAGCAAAATGTACTGACCCCTTTGAGCTTTAGATTAAGGCTCGTTGGTAAGTGGTGGCCCTCCGGTGATTTTTTCAATTAGCGCACCGAGAAAATCTTCTTCCGCCGTACCACTGCTGCGCAGCGTCACCCACTCGGCGCCGGTTGCTCCATCCGTCCGTCCTTCAACGCGGGCGTTGACCGCAACATTTGTGTAAGTCCCATCAATGGGCTGAATTTCGATGAGGAGCGTGTACCTGCCGCGCGTCCAACCGCGCGAATTGGTTTCCGGCACTTCGGCAAGGCGACCCAGTTCAGACTCGGTGACCACGGCACCTCGAATAAAGGTGTAAGGCTGTGTGACGAGGACGCCGTCGAGCGGTTTTGAAACTGATTCGTCTAAAATCAGTTTACGCTCGCGCATTAATTCCTCAACGGCCTGCGTGACCGCGTCCCGCCGGGCTGTCAGTCGGTAAGGGTTCGGAATCGCGGCTAGTTCCGGCGTGCGCCCGCGACCAAAATCTATTCCGCGTCCGGTGCCGGTGTTGACCTTTCCTCCATTCACGGCAGGCGCACGGTTCGTGCTGCCGTCGCGTATCCGGTCGCTCTGCTGGTCCACGCCTTTACCCTGCCCATAAGTTGAAGTAGTAGTTGCCACCGCGAGAATCAGGACGGCGAGAGTTAATTTCATTTCAGCCTCCTTGCACCTTGTGTTCCGACTGACCTTCCGAGATTGAACGGGGAAGACGAAGCGAGAATAAATCATCACTCTGATGATTTCAAGAACGCTCACTGCGAAATAAAAATAACTCGTCCGAAATTCAGAATAGAGACCAATGCTTGAGGGTCATGGAGTGACACTTTGATCGGAGGATTGTCCGGCGGCGCGGGAATCACGGGCACGCTCCCAATCGCGGAGCGCCTGCACGCCGCGCGCGAAGTCTCGGTCATTGTTGTAAAAGTTATGAGCGCCGTCATCGCGCGAGGGTTCGCGGACATAGTAAAGGTAATCGGTTGGGGCCGGATCAAGAGCGGCTTCGATGGAGCGGACGCCGGGCGAGGCGACGGGACCGGGCGGTAAGCCGCGAACTTTGCGCGTGTTGTATGGTGATTCGCGGTCGAGGTCGCTCTGATAAACTTTGCCGTCATTCTTCCACTTACCCGCGAGCTTCGAGGCGTAGATAACGGTCGAGTCAATTCCGAGCGGGATGTCGAGCCTGAGACGGTTGTAGATTACCGATGAAACGAGTGGACGCTCTTCCTTCAGTTTCGCCTCGGTTTCAATCAGCGAGGCGATGGTGACGATTTGTCGAGGCGTCTTTCCCAGTGCGCGCGCTTTCACCACGAAGTCAGGCTTCCACTCCTGCCGAAAGCGACGCACGATGATTGAAATTATTTCGCGCGCCGTTGTGTTCGGGGGGAAACTATAGGTGTCGGGATAAAGATAGCCTTCGAGGTTGGGGGCGGCGGAATCTATTTCCCGGATGTCGGTCGTGTCATTCATTAAGGCCAGAGTTTCGTCAGAACTCTGAAGTTTTAATTCGGGGAGGCGCGCGAGCGCCGCCGCGACATCCCAACGTGTCCAGCCTTCAATAACTGTAAATCTACTGAGTCGCTGCTGTCCCTCTTCGAGCTTGCGGAGGACGGTGAGCGAAGAAATTGGCGACGGAAAGCGATACTCCCCCGCTTTTAGCCGTGTCCCCTTGCCGGTGAGCTTAATGTAATAGCTGAGCGGCCACGCGCGCGACAAAATCCCGACGGATTCCAAGCGGGCTAAGGTTTGGTCGGGCGTCGAGCCACGAGAAATCTCTACGTATTCGTTGCCGTAACGATGTGAGACCGGCTTTTGTAAATCGCGGTAAGCCCAAAAGACGATTCCGCCTGCGACGAGAAGAAGCAGGGCGAGAAGAACCACCCCGGCGCGAAGAATTTTCATACATTAAATCGTGATAACTTGATATAAGCGCTCAACATTGTTCACGGGGACAAGCGTTATTCTCGCGCCCGCTGGTCAATAAAATCTCGCAGTATCAGCGCCGCCGCCGCACCGTCAACGCGCTCTTTGATGGCGTCGTTCGTCAGGCCTGAAGCGCGCAAACTTTCTTCGGCGGCGCGCGACGTGAGTCGCTCATCCTGCATCCAAACGGGAAGGTCGAGCGATAGACTCAAATTTCGTGCAATGCGTCGTGCGTCGTCAGCCGCCTCGCCCTCTGAACCATCGAGTCGGAGCGGCAAACCAACGACAATGGTTTGAGCGTCATAAGTTCTTTGTAACTCTGCGATGTCGCGCAGGAGCTTTTTCCAGTTCGTCCGCCGCAAGTAGGGAAGCGCGCGCACGGTAATCCAAAGCTCATCTGAGACGGCGACGCCGACGCGCTTTGTGCCGAGGTCAAAAGCCAAGAGACGCTTTCCCGTCGGTGTCGTCTGTGGTTGATTACCTCGACGATAGACTGATGTTTCAGGAACTTCGTTCAAAATCGTGATAGGTCGGGGAGTATAGCCTATTCGAGAGAGCGCCTGCTAACAGCGAAGGTCGGCTTGCGAGGTTTCCAAAGGCTACGCTATTATCCGCTCTGGCGCGCATCGGGGCGCTTCGGCGAATCGTCTCGGCACCTCTTTAATGAGGCTTGAAGAATTTGAGGTAAATCTAATGTCATTCCGAAACAAATTCCTTTTGGTAGTTTTCTCAGCCACGCTGGCGCTGTACGCCGTTGTCGGTGGTTGGATGTCAATGCATGCACAGCAGCAGAATGATCCGGGGCCACAGCTAAGGATTTTCGAGAGCGTGTTGCAGCATATTCAGCAGGACTATGTTGATGAGCCGGATTTGAACAAAGTACGCGCTGGCGCGTTGCGCGGCCTCGCTTACGGACTCGATCCGTACTCGACATACCTCACCGCCGAGCAAGTCCGCGATTACCGCGCCGGCACGGAAAACAATCAAGCCGGGATCGGCGCGGAACTTTCGCAGGTCGCTTCGTATCTTTACGTCATCGCTCCAGTGAAGCGGGGACCGGCGGATCAGGCCGGCGTGCTTCCGGGCGACATCATCGAGTACATTGATAACAAAGCGACGCGCGACATTTCGCTGTACGACGCGCGGCAGTTTTTGAACGGCACGCCGGGCACCGAAGTGAAACTTCGTATCCTGCGCTCCGGCACGCGACCGCTGGTGATTAATGTCCGGCGCGGTGCAGTGTCAATTCCGGTGGCTGAAGCACGAATGGAGTCGGGGCGGGTCGGGGTGATTCGTATCAACAGTCTCGCCGAGGGTGAGGCGGCTGACGTGCGCGTGCGCTTACAGGAATTGCAGAAACAGGGCGTGCAGAAAATTCTTCTGGATTTGCGCAGTGTCGCCGGCGGCTCGCTTACTGAGGCTGTCCGCGTTGCTAATTTCTTTATCCGCGACGGCGCGCTCGCGCAGACCGTGGCGCGCGGCAACAAGACCCTCAAAACTCTTAACGCCGATCCCAAAGAGGTGCTTTTTGAAGGGCCGGTCGCCGCGCTGATTGACAGCGGTACGGCAGGGGCGGCAGAAGTCATCGCAGCGGCTTTCGCCGAGCGCAAGCGCGGCGATGTCGTCGGCGTGAAAAGCTTCGGTGCGGGAGCGGAGCAGCAGTTGTTTACGCTGCGCGGCGGCGACGGCCTGCTGCTCACGACCGTCAAGTGGGCCTCGATTAGCGGTAAGCCGTTTCTCGGCGCGGGCGTCACCCCATCGGTCGAAGTGAAGCGCCCCGAACTGGCGGAAGCGATTGACCCGGACGATTTGACGGGTAATGACGATGATCCAATCGCCCGCCCGAACACGTCGAATGACAGGAGAGAGGTAGCGCCGGAAGCCGCGTCGCCGAAAGGTCAAATCGAAGACACACAACTTAAGAAAGCCCTTGAACTGCTCCGCGAAAAGGACAAACCGGCGGTTCAAGCACAGCGCGCGGCATGATCGTAACTTGAGTTTACGAGACATAGCTCAAAAGCCCGGGAAGATTTATCTTTCCGGGCTTTTTGCTTTCGGTTTGACGTTCAAATTACCGTCTAAGCGCCTAAAGAAGAGCGCCCGGATAAAAGTCATCAAAGCGGAATGTTGCCGTGCTTTTTCGGAGGATTTGTGCCGCGCTTATTTTCGAGTAGTGCGAGCGCGTTGATGAGTTTGGGGCGGGTGCGCGCCGGCTCGATGATTTCATCAACGAAGCCGCGCTCGGCGGCGATGTAAGGATTGGCAAACTTCTCTTCAAATTCAGTGACGCGCGCCCCCCGCGCCGCTTCTTGGTCGTCGGCCTCGCTGATCTCCCGACGATAGAGGATGCCGACCGCACCTTCGGCTCCCATCACCGCAATCTCCGCCGTCGGCCATGCAAAATTGATGTCGGTGCGGATGTGCTTCGAGGCCATCACGCAATATGCCCCGCCGTAAGCCTTGCGGGTGATGACGGTAATTTTCGGCACGGTGGCTTCGGCGAAGGCATAAAGCAGTTTCGCGCCGTGACGAATGATGCCGCCGTGCTCCTGCCTGACGCCGGGGAGAAAACCGGGAACGTCCTCGAAGACGATCAGGGGAATGTTGAAACAATCGCAGAAGCGGACGAAGCGCGCGGCCTTCACCGAGGCGTCAATGTCGAGCACGCCGGCGAGGTAGGCCGGTTGATTGGCGACGATGCCGACGCTGCGACCCGCGAGCCGCGCGAAACCGACGACGATGTTCGGCGCGTAGTGTTCGTGTACTTCAAAGAAGTAATGCTCGTCCGTGACCGCGTGGATTACATCGCGAATGTCGTAAGGCTGGTTGGAAGCTTCGGGAATGATGGAGTTGAGAATTTCGTCCGCACGGTCAGCCGGGTCGGTGGTGTGAAGACGAGGCGCATCATCCATGTTGCTCGACGGGATGAACGAGAGCAACTCGCGCGTGAGTTGCAGCGCGTGCTCGTCGGAATCAGCGGCGAAGTGTGCGACGCCGGAAATGCGGTTGTGCGTGTCGGCACCGCCGAGTTCTTCCTTCGTGACATCCTCATGCGTGACGGTGCGAATCACTTCGGGGCCGGTGATGAACATGTAGGAACTGTTCCTGACCATCACGTTGAAGTCGGTGATCGCCGGACTGTAGACCGCGCCGCCCGCGCACGGCCCCATGATGCAACTGATCTGCGGGATGACGCCCGACGCTAAGGTGTTGCGCAGGAAAATATCGGCATAGCCGCCGAGACTGACGACGCCTTCCTGAATGCGTGCGCCGCCTGAATCGTTGAGACCAATTACCGGCGAGCCGACGCGCATCGCCATGTCCATCACTTTGCAAATTTTCTCCGCGTGAGTTTCGGACAACGAACCGCCGAAAACTGTGAAGTCCTGCGCGAAGACGAAGACGCGCCGCCCGTCAACGAGTCCGTGTCCGGTGATGACGCCGTCGCCGGGATAGATTTGGCGGTCGAGACCGAAATCGTGCGAGCGGTGAACTACAAACTGATCGAACTCCTCGAACGTCCCTTCGTCGAGAAAAAAGTCAATCCGCTCGCGCGCGGTCATTTTCCCGGCGGCGTGTTGGCGCTTGATGCGTTCACGCCCGCCGCCCTGACCGGCCTCGGCCTGACGCTCACGTAGATGCTCGATTTTCGTTTTCTCCATGTCCGGCTGTTTTTTTGTTGAAGTCATTGTTTGAAATCTGGGAAATCTTTCATGCAAAGTGAAGCGCGGAATTATGTTATATCGCCAAATGAATTGTCCAAGATGGAGTCGTCAGGTGAGAGAAGTTGCAATAATGTTCAGAATAGATTATTCGCCGCGAACCGTCACTAAGACTCACGAACGCAAAAGGCAAGTTGGCTTCACTTTTGCCCTTTACCTTTTACTTTACGCGACCATCCGCCGCCTGAGCGACCGCATCGCCCACTCGGCGAAAACGAAGGCGGAGAGGATGACATAAATCGCTTCGTAAGTGTGGCGTGCGCGGAGCGTGCCGGTCAGGAACGCCCGC
>JBPCPQ010000390.1:0-4216 GCA_050999015.1 Pyrinomonadaceae bacterium
CACTTCCGCCGTGCCGAGATGCACGCGCACGCGCTGCCGCGAGCGCAACGGGCGCGGCGCGCTCGCTAACACCTCAATTTGCGCGTCAACGATCTGTGTCGTTTGTAAACTCCCGACGGGCGCGAGCACCATCCCGCGCTCGATGGTTGCAGCCTCGACGCCGGCGAGATTAACCGCCGTCCGCTGCCCCGCCCGCGCCCGCCCGACACTCGCGCCGTGAACCTGCACGCCGCGCACGCGGACGGGGTGATTGCCGGGCAGCAACTCCATTTCGTCGGCTTCCGCGATCTCGCCTGCGACGAGTGTGCCCGTCACCACCACGCCGAAGCCGCGCATCGTGAACGCGCGGTCAATTGGCAATCGTGTGACTGTTCGCGTCGAACGCTCCGGCACTTTTCTGCCGACGGCGCGCAAAGTCTCGCGCAATTCGTCCAACCCCGCGCCGTTGCGTGCGCTCACTGCGACAATCGGTGATGCTTCGAGAAACGACCCGGCGGTTAATTCTTCGACTTCCGCCCGCACGAGTTCGAGCAACTCCCCATCAACCGCGTCAATTTTCGTAATCACGACGAGGCCGTTCTTAACTTCGAGCAGGCGTGCGATGTCGAAGTGCTCGCGCGTCTGCGGCATCACGCCTTCGTCGGCGGCAACGACGAGCGCGACCACGTCAATACCGTGCGCGCCCGCGAGCATATTTTTAACGAAGCGCTCGTGACCGGGCACGTCAACGAAACCGATTCTCACATCGCCTAAATCCAAGTCCGCGAAGCCGAGGTCAATCGTGATGCCGCGCCGCTTCTCTTCCGGCAGACGGTCGGCGTCCACGCCGGTGAGCGCGCGCACCAGCGTTGTCTTTCCGTGATCAATGTGCCCGGCGGTGCCGACGATGATGGAAGGCATAATTGGTGAATGGTAAATGGTGATGGGTGATAAGAGAAGTGATGAGTGATGAGAAAAGGAGCGAGGGGTAAACAAGTGAGACTGCTCTTATCAACAAGTGAGACTTACGGCTAACAATTCACTTTCTTTCCAATCACTCATCACTCATCACCGCTTTTCACTACCACCTGAAGACGCTGATGATGTTCGAGAAGTCGTCGCGCCAGACAGACGGGCGCGCTTCTTTGTCTAAGGGCTGCCAACGTGGGTCAATGTTGAGGTCGCCGAGGTCTTCCGCGCGCCGCGCGACAGTTACCCACTGCGACGGCTCTTTGCCGTTGATGGGATCGTGTTCTCCGTCGTCGAAGACGAGTGCGGAAAGGTTCGCGTTCTGGGCGAGTCCGGCGACGACGCGGTGGAGGTTGAGGCTGCGGCTTGAGACGTGAAATGCGATTAAGCCTCCCTCCGCGAGTTTCGACAGGTATATATCAAGCGCCTCTTTCGTCAGCAGGTGCGCGGGGACGGCGTCAGAGCTGAAGGCGTCGAGCACGATCAGGCCGTAGTGTCGCGGCGGCGCGTTCTGTAATTGTAATCGCGCGTCGCCGAGCACGACCTCGACCGGCGCGTTGGCGTGACAATCTCGCAGGTAGGTGAAGAGTCGCGGGTCGCGCGCAATCTCGATTACCGCCGGATTGATTTCGTAAAACGTCCACTGCTGATTCGGTCGGGCGTAGGCGACGGTCGCGCCGGTGCCGAGGCCGACGACCGCGACATTCGGCGCGGGCCTTCGCGCGTTGAAGACGTCGAAGACCGCGCCGAGCGGCCCCGTGCGGTGGAAGTAAGAGAGCGGCTCGCACCGGCGCTCTTCGTCAACGAACTGCCGACCGTGAATCGTGCTGCCGTGCTGCAAGCGGTGAAACGCGCCCGACCCGCTCTCCGCGACGCGCAGCGTGCCGTAAAAATTTCGCTCCCGCGCGAGCGTGCGCCCGGAGCCGGCGGTGTAGACGAGGCTTCCGATCATCACCGCCGCTAAGCCGAGGGCGAAACGGACCGGCCGTTTCGTGAGGAAGTGGTTAATCAACATCAGCGGCACGCCGATGACGAGCACGATTCGCCCGACGTTCCCGATCTCGAACTGCATCACCAGTACGCCGAGCGCGGCGGCCAGCGCGCCGACGCCGACGAGCAGCAATAAATCGAACAGGCGCGCGCGCGCATCAACCTCCGCGCGCTCGTCGCGCGGGCGCAACGCGCACGCCAGCACGATCATCAGCGGGTATTCGAGCACGGTGTCGAACAGTGCGGGCGCGACGAGCGCGTTGAAGACGCCGCCGAGCGCGCCGCCGACGGCGACCCACAGGTAAAACTCGGTGAGGTGTTTGACCGGCGGGCGCTCTTCCGCCAAGCGCGTGTGGCAGACGAGCGCCGCGACGAAGAAAAAGATGAGGTGCGCGAGCACGAGAATCCACGCCGGCTCCGTCGCGCCCGAAGCATAGACGAGCACCACGACGAGCGCCGCCGCCGCCAGAGCGCGCGACGACACTCTCCGGGGGATGTACTGTCGCTTCGCAAACGCGATGACGAATGTGAGGAGGTAAAGCGCGAGCGGGATCACCCACAGCAACGGGACGGCGGCGATGTCGGTCGAGATGTAAGTTGTCACTCCCAACATAAGACTCGAAGGGACAAAGGCCAGCATTGTCCAGCGAACGCGGCGCATCGTCGTAATGGTCTCGTCTTGGTCAGTCATGCTTGTAAAACCGTTTTGCTCTCCGCCGGTGCTCGTCGAATCCGCCGCTTCGTTAGCGGGCTTTTTCCCGACGCGCCACAACGCAATTGCGCACGCCGCGACCAGCAAGCCCAGCACGGCGTAGAGCGCCGCCCACATTCTTCCCTGCTCGGAGACGCGCAGATTCGGCTCTAACAGCAGCGGAAAACTAAGGAGCGCGAGAAGACTCCCAGCGTTACTCGCGGCGTAAAGAAAATACGGATCGCGTGCCGAGGGGTGAGGAATTGCCGCGAACCATTTTTGCAGCAGCGGCGCGGTGGCCGAGAGGACGAAGAACGGTAGCCCGATTGTTTTCAGCAGAAACCATAAAAGATGAAAGGTTGGGTTATCACCGGCGATTGAAGGTTGCGCTGCGAAGGCGGAAAGCGGCGCGGGGACGAAGAGCGCCGCCAGCAGCAGAAGCACGACGTGCAGCGCGGCCTGACGGCGCACTCCCAGCAACCGGATGCCGGCCAGAACGTAAGCATATCCGCCGAGCAGCACGCCCTGAAAAAAGAGCATGCACGTATTCCAGACCGCCGGCGTACCGCCGAGTATTGGCAAAAGCGTTTTCGCGATTAAAGGTTGAATCCAGAACAGCAGCGCGGCACTAACGAAAAGCGTGATCGTAAAAAGAAGAGCCATGCGGTGAATGGTAAATGGTGATAAGTGATAGGTAATGAGTTATGAGTGATGAGAAAGATAGTGAATTGTAAGTCTCACTTGCTGGTAAGAACAGTCTCACCTATTTACCCTTCACTCCCTTTCCCACACCTATCACTCATCACTCATCACTCATCACTACTTAATGATCTCGAAATCTATCCACTGCGTCACGGTGCGCCGTTTCTCGGAGGCGAGCGGGTCGGTGACGACGACTTGCAGGGCATACTCGCCGGGAGTGAGGTTTGTGCCGAGGCGCAGACGCGACCAAACCACTAAGCGCTTCTTGTCAGTTTGGCCGGCCCCGTCGAACGGCGTCATCTGCCCGGCGTAAACCTGCTGACCTTCGCGGAAGAGACGCACTTGCGTCTGGAGTTGCGGAGCGCGCGTCGCCTTGTCGAGCTTCGCGTTGTAGATGTTGAGCAGGTAATCAATTGACGCGCCGCGCCGGAACCGCCGCACCGCCGGACTTCCCAGCGGGTCGGGGTCGTTGGCCTGCCCCTCTTTCGTCTCACCCGCCGCCGTCGCCGTCGTGGTTTGGCTGCCGCTCGATTTATCCGCCTCGGCGAGCCGCGCCGTCATCGTGTCGGTGCCCATGACGGTGATTCCCGAAAGAGACAGACGATCTTTTTTGAGGTTCGGGACTTCGATGAACTGGCTGGCCGAGCCGACACGCTCTGACGAGGCGTCACGCACCGCGACGCGCAGTTGATAAGCCCCCGGCTTTTTCACCGGCACCCGCATCGTGTAGGTCAGACCGTCTTTCAAAACTTTTTGGTAAGTTTCGCCACGCAATTTAAGCGAGGCCGTGCGGTTGACCTCGTCCACCGGCACCACGCCGTCGCCGAAAGTCAGCGCGACGAGATCAACTTCGGCCTTGTGCCACCCGTCGGCTTCCTCGGTGAA
>JBPCPQ010000025.1:0-2378 GCA_050999015.1 Pyrinomonadaceae bacterium
GGCCGCCGATGTCTAGGAAGGCGGCGGAGCAAACACTCGATAAGTATGGCCCGCCGAACGAAGCGATTGCGAGCCGATTGATCTGGTACAACAACGGACCGTGGAAGCGGACTATCTGTTACCGCGATGAGGTGCTACATAACTTCCCGGCGCCGCACACTGACGTCATCGAGCAGTTCATTGATTACCAAGTGCCCGTGGATAAACTCGGCGAGTTAGCGTCCTATGACGGCAGCGTTATCGTCGAAAGAACGAAGGGGGAGGTGTCCGCGCGCTGTGACATGGAAGCGGCAAACATCCTTGCCCTTAATCTCATGCATGACATCGTGACGGGAAAGTGCGACGCCGAGAAAGCGCGTGAAATCTATTCCGAGGTGACCGGGGCTTATGTGCTGAATCAGGCTGCACCCTACGCGGAGAAGTTGCAATTTGAAGTGCCGTCGGGCGACACGGCAGACGCGGACAAAACGCCGAAGCCGGGGCCGATGATGAGTCAGGCAACGGAAAAGGTCAAAGAGCTTATTAGCAACGAAAAAAGCTGACCCGATCATCTTGCGTGGGAGTAAAACCGCCGTCCGCGCGGAGGCGCTCCGTTACACGCATATCTCGCCGCGCCACAAGCGGCGGGGCAGAATTAGTTTTCTGCTCTCGCCGCTTGTGGCGCGTAAATGCTGCCGAACAATCCATCGGCGACTCGCACACTTTCGATGTTCCTCGCGAGGTATTGTGATGAAGAGTGCTACGCTGATCGCCGCTCTGCCCGCCGACCAGTTTATAAAATCCCTTCGCTAGGCTAACCACTCTACCCGTTCCGCTCCAATCATTTCGGCAAGTCGCGTCGCGGCGTCCTCAAGTTTCCTGCGCCGCGCCTTTGTCACTCGAACGTCCGGCTCCCAGAAAACGCGCTTGATCTCCAGCACGCCACGCGCGCGGTGAAACTTTGGATTGATTCGCCCCACCAGTTCTTCGCCTTCGAGAATAGGAAGCACGTAGTAGCCATACTGACGCTCCGGCTCCGGCACGAACGCCTCGAAGCGGTAGTCGAAATCGAACAGGCGCAGCACGCGCGCGCGGTCGCGTAGTACCGGGTCGAAGGGACACAGCAGGCGCATCCGCTCCGGCGCGGCAGGCAGCCTTTTCAATCGTTGCTCCCAATCGGCAAGGGCGTATGCGGGCTTCGGGCTTACTCCATTCGGGGATTCAACAACCACCCGCGCGACGCGATTCTTCGCGGCAGCCGCCTCGCACCACGTCATGGCTTGCGCCGGCGAGATCGCCTTCCAGAAGTCCGCCAACTCCTTCGGCGTGGCAACCGCTAAGCGTTCCAGCGCGGTGACGCACGCCCACTCAACATGTTCTTCTTCGGAAGGCTCAGGCATTTGGTGATGACTGGGTAGCACCCTCTCCGTCAGGTCGTACAACTTCTGGAAGTGTACCCGTCGCGCGACCATCAACTCACCCGCCCACCACAGGAACTCAAGCGCCGCCTTCTGCGGCTTCCAGCCCCACCACGCGGAAGCTTCGCCTTTTCTGTCGTGCTCGAAATCCTGTGAGCGCAAAGGACCTTCGCTCGTGATGCGTTCGCGCACGTGAGCGATGACATTATCAGGATCATCTCCAATACGCCGCTGCCACCACGGATGAAGTTGAATGCGCTCGCGCTCTCGCCGGAAGCGCGGCTTCCAATGCGGGAACCATTCGGTAGGGATCGCCGAAGCGTCGTGCGTCCAATGCTCGAAGAGGCTACGGTCACGCTCTAGCAGGCGTGTGAAGTGTTCGTGGCGGTAATCGTCGAAGCGGCTGGCGAGCGTCAGGTGATGCGCCCGCTCGACGACGTTGATCGAGTCGAGCTGCACGAAGCCCATCAGGTCGATCATCTTCTGCAGACTTACCGGTGTGGACTTCCGGCCGGGGTCACAGAGCAGCCCCTGCGCGCCCATGAACAGACGCCTTACGGACGCGGTCGTGATGACGGGTAGGTAGTCGCTCATACGAGTCAAATCTAGTTGAAAAAGATTGGTGCGGGCTACAGTTATTAGGTTAAGCTGAATCGCTTTTCGACTTTTCTGCGTTCCCACTCACGGACGAGCCGCTCAAGCGATGACAGTTGAGCGCGCTGTTCTTCATTACTCATCAGCCGATCTCAACATGAACACGATACAAAAGCGCCCCATCAAACATCTCCGTTGGTACGTCGCGGTGATGCTCTGTTTATCATCAGAACTCAACTACCTCGACCGCCAGACGCTGTCCGTACTTGCCGACACCATCCAGCGCGAATTGGGAATCACCACCGTTCAATACTCCTACATCACTTCGTCGTTTCTCGTGAGCTACACGATCATGTATGCGGTGAGCGGCAGACTGATTGACCGGCT
>JBPCPQ010000246.1:0-10932 GCA_050999015.1 Pyrinomonadaceae bacterium
TGCCGGGAGATAATGTGGCGATGGAGATCGAGTTGATCACGCCGATTGCGATGGAGAAGGGGTTGCGGTTTGCGATCCGCGAGGGAGGGCGCACGGTGGGGGCGGGCACCATTAGTGAAGTCGTCGAGTAGGTTCCTATTTGCGAGTGCCGATTTGAAATCGCAAATCTAAAACACAAAGAGGTGATTTATGGCGCGCGATAATATTGTGCTGCAGTGTACCGAATGTAAGAGCCGCAATTACGTGACGACAAAGAACAAGAAGACGACGCCGGAGCGGCTTGAATTTAGTAAGTTCTGCCGCCGTTGTCGTCAACACAAAGCCCACAAAGAGACTAAATAAAGCGACAGGTGGCAGGACAAAAGCTTTCCTAAACACCCCGTCATTCGTCACCTGTGGCGGCTCTTAGGGGTATAGTGTCAACGGTTAGCACGTCGGTCTCCAAAACCGAAAGTTCGGGTTCAAATCCTGATACCCCTGCCATCAAAGGCTTAGCGAAAAGGAATAATGGGATTGTCGAAGAGAGAGGACGAGCCAATGACGAGCAGCCGCAAAGGTGGCGAGGACGACGAGCCGGAGATGACCCCGGCACCTCCGCCCGAACACATCAACTCGTCAAATGTGTCGGCGGGCGCTCCAGCGCCGCGCGGCGCACGATTCGGGGAAGGCCCCGAAGGGCGTGGGGCGCGGCGTGAGCGCGGCGTAACGGGAGCACGCGCTGGATTCTTTGATCGGATCGGGCAGTTCATCCATGATGTCCGCGCGGAAATGAAGCGCGTTTCATGGCCTACAGCTACTGAGGTCAAGAACACGACGATCATTACAATCATCGCCGTTATTTTTTTCGCCATTTACCTTTTCGTGGTTGACCGCGGACTGACGTTCCTAATCACACAGCTTGAGAAGTTGGTCGGCTGGTTGCTCGGCGCGGTCTAAGAAGCACGGGGAAGCTTAAGATGCAGCAGTGGTACATCCTTCATACTTATTCAGGGCATGAGAAGAAGGTGCGTGACAGTCTGAAAGCGCGCATCCGTGACACCGACCTTCAGGATGAGGTGACGGAGGTCTTAGTGCCGACGGAAACGGTCGTCGAAATGCGCGGTAATAAGCGTGTCGAATCGTCGCGGATGTTCTATCCGGGTTATGTGCTGGTGCAGGTCGAGTGTGACGAACGCGGGCACATTCCTGACAATGTTTTTCATCTGATTAAGTCTACGCCGAAGGTGACGGGTTTCGTCGGCGGACAGTCGCCAACTCCGCTGACGCCGCAGGAAGTGGATCAAATCGTCCATAACGTAACGGAAGCTGCGGAAAAGCCGAAGCCGAAATTCACGTATGCATCGGGGGAGACGGTGCGGATCAAGTCGGGGCCGTTCGCCAGCTTTACCGGTAAGGTCGAGGATATTAACGCCGACAAATCAACGCTCAAAGTGGTCGTGACGATCTTCGGGCGTTCAACTCCGGTCGAATTAAACTTCCTTGATGTCGAAAAAGTAACATTTACAGAGGACGAATAAAGACGGTGATAAGTGATAGGTGATAGGTGATTAAGTCAAACGCTTCACCTATCACCCATCATCCATCACCCATCACTTAAAAGTCATGGCTAAGAAGATAACAGGCTACATTAAGCTACAGGTTCCGGCGGGCAAGGCCAATCCGGCGCCGCCCATCGGCCCGGCGCTCGGTCAGCACGGCGTCAACATCATGGAGTTCTGCAAGGCCTTCAACGCGAAGACGGCACAGGCAGACCCGGACATGAAAATTCCAGTGGTCATCACTGTTTTTGCCGACCGCTCGTTTACCTTCGAGACGAAGACGCCGCCAGCGGCAGATCTTCTGAAGAAAGCGGCAGGCATTCCGAAAGGGTCGGGAAAACCGAACCGTGAAAAGGTCGGCACCATCTCACGGGACAAGATCGAAGAGATTGCTAAACTTAAAATGCCAGATTTGAATACCACAAGTCTGGAAAGCGCGGTCAAAACCATCGAGGGCACGGCGCGCAACATGGGACTCACGATTGAGTAATTGCGGATTTGTCATTGTTCGCACTCCGTCGTCCCGTTGAGAGGGAGAAGTGATTCGGTGAGCGAGGTTCGGTTAGTGGGTTGTTAATCCACAATCTGCAATTCGCAATCGAAGGCCGCTTCGCTTGCACCTTAGAGGATTATTTATGGCGAAACACGGAAAAAAGTATCGCGCGGCTCTGGAGAAGATTGAGCCGGATCGGAAATACACACTTGATGAGGGATTGGCGAAAGTCAAAGAGGTTGCCTTCGCAAAGTTTGACGAGTCGGTTGAGTTGACGATGTGGCTCGGCGTTGACCCGCGTAAAGCCGACCAACTTGTGCGCGGCACGGTCGTGCTGCCGAACGGGTTGGGTAAGTCAAAGCGCGTGCTAGTCATCGCGCAGGGCGAGAAGATGCGCGAGGCCGAGGAGGCGGGCGCGGATTTCGTCGGCGGCGAGGACATGGTGGCTAAAATTAAGGGTGGCTGGCTCGATTTCGATGCCGTGATCGCTACGCCCGACATGATGCGCTCCGTCGGCCAACTCGGTAAGGTGCTCGGCCCGCGCGGATTGATGCCGAACCCGAAAACTGGGACGGTGACTTTCGACGTGCGCAACGCCGTCAACGAGACTAAGGCCGGCAAGGTTGAGTATCGCGTTGACAAGACGGGCGTGATTCACGTCGGCATCGGCAAAGTCTCGTTTGACCAAGAGAAACTCCGCGAGAACGCACAGATGTTGCTCGACGCAGTGGTGAAAGCAAAGCCTTCGACCGCTAAAGGCAAATACGTCAAGAAAGTGAATCTCGCGGCGACGATGAGTCCCGGCGTGTTGCTGGATGAAACTGCTTACGCGAAATAAAGTTGAGGAGCACGAAGAATGAAGACCAGAGTACAAAAGCAAAAAGACCTCGAAGCCCTCACGCAGCAGTTTCAGGAGTCGACCGCCGGAATGCTCGTCGGCTTTAAGAACCTGACGGTGGCGAAGGATCAGGAGTTGCGCAATCGCTTGCGGGACGCGGGAGCGCGCTACGCGGTGGTGAAAAACACGCTCGCCCGGAAGGCTGCCGAGGGAACTGTTTTTGAACAGGCGGCGGAGCATTTTAAGGGAGTAACGGCGGTTGCGTTGAGTGCGGGCGACCCGGTCAGTTTGTCAAAGGCCGTCTCGAAATTCGCTAAGGATCATCCCGACGTTTTTACGTTCAAGGCGGGCGTGGTTGAAGGTCGGGTGGTGGCGCTTAAAGACGTCGAGTCAATAGCCAGTCTGCCGTCGAAGGAAGAATTGATCTCGAAGGTGATGTTCCTGATTAACTGCCAAGCGCAACGCTTGGTAACGGTACTGTCCGCCGTGCCGCGTAATCTTGCGATTGTCGTGCAGCAGATCGGCGAACAGAAGGGCGAAGGCGCTCAGCAGTAAATTTGAAATCTCAAATCTCAAATTTGAGATTAAAGTATGGCCGGACGCGGAAAACGAGTGGGGCGGCATGTCAGGTCGCCTTTGACGGCTCGGACACTTTCAAAGTTTGGATGCAACAAATTTGCGGAAGCGTCCCGTGGGTTCTTTCGGCTTGCAACCTAACAAGCAATCAGCAGTCCGGTATCAGTCGAATGCCAGATATTTCAACTGAGGATTGGGGGCTGAAAGTTTATGAAACACAACAGAAGAACCCTTTGGGGAGGTTAACAACGTAATTATGGCAGCGACACGTGAAGATGTAATTGAGTATTTGAAGGGCATGTCCCTTTTGGAAGCCTCGCAACTCGTCAAAGAGTTGGAGGAAATATTTGGCGTTTCGGCGGCAGCGGCAGCGGTGGCGATGCCTGCCGGCGGAGCGGCGGCGGGCGGCGAAGCGGCGGCGGTGGCTGAGGAGCAAACCGAATTTGATGTAATCTTGCAAGCTATCGGCGGTAACAAGATTAATGTCATCAAGGTTGTCCGCGAGATTACTGCCCTCGGTCTGAAAGAAGCGAAAGACCTAGTTGAAGCGGCCCCGAAGCCTGTCAAAGAGGGCGTGTCGAAGGATGAGGCTGAAACGATCCGCCAGAAATTGGCCGATGCCGGCGCGACCGTTGAAGTTAAGTGAGAGTCTGGGGAGTAGGCGGTTAGCGGTTGGGGTCAAGAGCGCTCTGACCTCAACCGTGTTGTTCTGAACTTTGCTCTGTTGCGTTGACAGCCGCCAAGTTTGCGGCTAAAATGAGTGAGTATTGAGGCGCTGGCGTTACTCCCACAAAAAGTTTGAGAATGACTATCGCTTTTGCTTAGCTTAAGCGGTCGGAGCTTTGTGTGCTCTGACCGCGCTTTTGCGTCTCTAAAGATAGCAGTCAGCTATCAGCCGTCCATAAGTTGAGTCACTTGAAGTGTCTTCATGTCTGGTCGTTATTCAAAAAGCTGATCGCTCGCTGCTAACGGCTAATCGCTTTTACGAAGGAATCCCTAATGTCTGCAAATCCGCTTCAATTAAACGCCGGTGGCATGGGTCGCCGCATGAGTCGTCCGCCCGAGCGCGTAGACTTCTCCAAAATCAAAACGGCCGCACGCATCCCGAATCTGATCGAGATTCAGCGTGATTCATACAACCGCTTCCTGCAAATGGATCTGCTGCCGGAAGAGCGCGAAGCGACGGGATTGCAGGCCGTGTTCCGTTCGGTCTTCCCGATCTCTGATTTTCGCGGCACCGCCGAGTTGGATTTTGTCGAATTCCACATCGGCAACTGGCAGTGCAAGTGCGGACGGCTTGAAGGCCTTCGCTATTTGCGCGCTAACTGTAAAGAGTGCAACGCGCTGATAAAGGTTGACCCGCTAACGCCAGGCGAAACGCTCTGCCATAACTGCGGCACGTTCAACGCCGTGCGCCCCGAATTGTGCCCGAACTGCGGCGAACCAGTCGGCCTCAAGCACAAACACGATCAGCAGGAATGTCAGGAGCGCGGCATGACCTACAGCGTGCCGCTAAAGGTCAAAATTCGTCTCACCGTCTTCGACAAAGACCCGGAGACGGAGACGAAATCCATCCGCGACATCAAGGAAGAAGAAGTCTTCTTCGGCGAAATCCCGCTGATGACCTATAACGGCACGTTCATCATCAACGGCACCGAGCGCGTCATCGTGTCGCCACTCCACCGCTCGCCCGGAGTCTTTTTCGAGCGCTCGCCTGTGTATTTAGCGAAGGTGATTCCGTACCGTGGGTCGTGGGTCGAGTTCGAGTACGACCAAAAGAATTTGCTCTACGTCCGTATTGACCGCAAGCGCAAATTCCTGGCTTCGATCTTCCTGCGCGCTTTGGGCATTTGGCTTAACCCAGACTTTAACTCAAAGTCGTTCCCGTCGGATGCGCTATTGGAGGAGGCGGTCAAAAACGCCGGCTTCCCCGACGAGGATATTCTGCGTGCTTTCTATATTGTCGACGAGGTGCGAACCGACGGCGGGCGCATCCTCGTGCAGGTCGGCGAGGACGGCGCGTCGAACCTCGTCGGTATGAAGGTTGATGCCGATCTTAAAGTTAAGGGAAACAGTGACCCGATTGTGCGCGCCGGCAAAAAGATCACCGGTTCGGCCCTTAAAGAACTTCGTAAGGGGCATACCAAAGAAGTTGAAGTTGATGCGTCGCAACTTGAAGGGGCGTTTGCGCTCGGCGACGTGGTGAATTTGGAAACCGGCGAAGTGCTGCTCGAAGCCAACGCGGAACTCACGCCCGCGAAGCTTCAGGAGATTGTCGAGGCGGGCGTCGAGCGATTCGATGTGTTCTTTCCCGAACGCGACGACCTCGGCTCAGTCTTGGCACAGACGCTGAAAAAGGATGTCATCACCAAGCCGGTTGACGCGCTCCTTGAAATTTACCGCAAGATGCGCCCCGGCGATCCGCCGACCGTCCAGACGGCTTACCGTCTATTTGAGGGAATGTTCTTCGACGACCGCAAATTCGATCTCTCGCGCGTCGGACGCCTGAAGTTCAATATCAAGATGGGACGGCCTGAGCGCGAGCGCATTGACAGCCCGCTCCTTTCGGCGCGCGACTTCGTGGATGTGATTTCGTACCTGCTGAAGATGCGGCGCAACCCTTCGGAGTACCTCTCGGACGATATAGACCATCTAGGCAATCGGCGCGTGCGCGCTGTCGGCGAGCTTTTGGAAAACCAATTCCGCATCGGCCTCGTCCGCATGGAGCGCGCCATCAAAGAGAAGATGTCGATCCAGCAGGAGATGCAGACGACGATGCCGCGCGATTTGATTAACGCCAAGCCGGTAACGGCGGCGGTGCGTGAATTCTTCGGCTCGTCGCAGCTTTCGCAGTTCATGGATCAGACCAATCCGCTCTCCGAGATTACGCACAAGCGCAGACTCTCGGCACTCGGGCCGGGCGGACTCTCGCGCGAACGTGCCGGGTTCGAGGTCAGAGACGTGCATCCGACGCACTACGGCCGAATTTGCCCGATTGAAACGCCTGAAGGGCCGAACATCGGACTAATATCGAGTCTTTCGTGCTTCGCGCGGATCAACGAATTCGGATTCATCGAATCACCGTACCGCAAAGTTGAAAATGGGCGCGTCATCGAGTATGTCCGCATCGTCAACGGCGGCGACACGAAGCTCAAGCCGGGCAGCCACGTCTCGGTAGAGGAAGTCGAAAAAGCCAACAAGCGCGTGACGGGCGGCGGACGCAAGGCCGATTCCGAGCCATACCCGTTTTACTTGACCGCGTGGGAAGAGGATAAGCACGTCGTCGGCCAAGCCAACATCGAGTTGGACGAGGACGGAAACATCGTCAACGAGCGCAATGCCTCGCGCAAAGCGGGCGAGTTTATCCTCGCGGTGCGCGAAGACATTGAGTACGTTGATGTCTCGCCGAAGCAGTTAGTGTCGGTCGCCGCGTCGCTCATTCCGTTCCTCGAAAACGACGACGCGAATCGCGCACTGATGGGTTCCAACATGCAGCGTCAGTCGGTGCCGCTCTTGCGCGCCGAAGCGCCCTACATTGGGACAGGGATGGAAAAAGTGACGGCGCAGGATTCCGGTGCCGTCGTGACCGCGCGCCGTGACGGCGTCGTGGACTACGTTGATTCCGAGCGCATTATCATCAAAGCCGATCACAATGTTGACGGCACGATCTCGCGCGAGGTGACGGCAGACATTTACACGCTAACGAAGTTCAAGCGCTCGAACCAGAACACATGCATCAACCAGCGCGCGATTGTTTCGGTTGGCGAGCGGGTTGATAAAGGCCAAGTCGTCGCCGACGGGCCGTGTACCGACCGGGGCGAGTTGGCGCTCGGGCGTAACGTGCTGGTCGCCTTCATGCCGTGGCGCGGCTACAATTTCGAGGATGCGATTCTCGTCTCCGAGCATCTCGTTAAGGACGACTTCTACACTTCGATTCACATTGAGGAGTTGGAGATTGAAGCGCGCGACACGAAACTCGGCCCCGAAGAAATCACGCGCGACATTCCGAACGTCGGCGAGAACATGCTTCGTGACCTCGACGAATCGGGCATCATTCGTATCGGGGCGCAAGTTAAACCCGGCTCGATTCTCGTCGGCAAGGTGACGCCGAAGGGCGAGACGCAGTTGACGGCGGAGGAAAAACTCCTGCGCGCGATCTTCGGCGAAAAAGCCGGCGACGTGAAGGACGCTTCGCTCCAGTGTCCGCCGGGAATAGACGGCACGGTCGTTGACGTGCAGGTGTTTACGCGCAAAGGGCAGGAGCGCGACCAGCGTTCGATGGCGATTGAGGAGGAAGAGGAGAGCCGTCTGCGCCGCGACCTCGAAGACGAGATGCGCATCCTGCGCGAACAGCGCGACCAGCGTATCTATGAATTGTTTGATGGGCGCAAGCTGGCCGCCGACTTAATGGTGGACAAAGAAGTACGGGTCGCGCGCGGCGAGACGGTGACGCGCGAGTTGCTCGCCGGGATCGAGCCGAAGTATCTGCGTAAGGCGCAGTTGACTGCGACGCAGGTCAACGTCGGCACGGAGATAAAAGAGTACGAAGACCGCACCGAGCGTCAGATCAAAATTCTGACCGATATCTATGAAGAGAAGATCGCCAAACTCCGGCAGGGCGACGAGCTCGCGCCGGGCGTCATCAAAATGGTGAAGGTCTTCATCGCAATGAAGCGCAAGCTGTCGGTTGGCGACAAGATGGCCGGGCGTCACGGTAACAAGGGCGTTATCGCGCGCATCCTGCCGGAAGAGGACATGCCGTACCTGCCGGACGGGACGCCCGTTGACATTGTGCTCAATCCGCTCGGCGTGCCCTCGCGCATGAACGTCGGGCAGATTCTTGAAACTCACTTGGGATGGGCGGCGCGCGTCCTCGGCGTACATTTCGCCACGCCGGTTTTTGACGGCGCGACCGAGCGGGAGATCAAGCAGAAGCTTCAGGACGCCAGCGAGCGCCTGCGTGAACAGGGCCTTCCGCAAATCGTCAACGAGTCGGGCAAGACCATACTCTACGACGGATTGACCGGCGACGCATTCGAGCAGATGGTGACGGTCGGTTACATTTACATGCTGAAGCTGTCGCATCTCGTGGACGACAAAATTCACGCGCGCTCAATCGGGCCGTACAGCCTCATTACGCAGCAGCCGCTCGGCGGGAAAGCGCAGTTCGGCGGACAGCGTTTCGGGGAGATGGAGGTATGGGCTTTGGAAGCCTACGGCGCGGCGCACATCCTTCAGGAACTTCTGACCGCGAAATCGGATGACGTAGCCGGACGCTCGAAAATCTACGAGGCGATTGTAAAAGGTGAAGCCGACTTCAATCCCGGCGTCCCCGAATCATTCAACGTCCTCGTGCGCGAGCTTCAGTCGCTCTGCCTTGACGTGGAGTTGATTGACAAGAACGGCGCGGCGAAAGCAGAGGAAAACGGCGACGGCACGGGAAGGCCTGTGGTCGCCACCGCCGGCGCGACGGAGTAAGCAGTGAGCGGTGAGCAGTAAGCAGTTATCAAGCCGTATGCTCATCGCTCAACACAAAATGTCATAACTGCTCACAGCTTACGGTTTACTGCTCACCAATTTCGGAGAAATTATGTTTCGATTCCAGCAAGAGAAAACGCAACTCGCGCCCGACTTCGAGGCGATTCGCATCAGCCTCGCTTCGCCGGAAAAAATCCGGCAGTGGTCGCACGGCGAGGTGACGAAGCCCGAAACCATCAACTACCGGACGTTCAAGCCTGAGCGCGACGGATTGTTCTGCGCGCGCATCTTCGGTCCCGTCACCGATTGGGAATGTCTGTGCGGGAAGTACAAACGGATGAAGCATCGCGGGGTGATCTGCGATAAATGCGGCGTCGAAGTGACGCAGGCCAAAGTGCGCCGCGAGCGGCTCGGCCACATCGAGCTTGCCAGCCCGTGCTCGCACGTCTGGTTTTTCAAAGGCTTGCCGTCGCGCATCGGCCACCTGCTCGACATCCCCTTGCGCGAACTCGAGAAGGTTCTTTATTTCGAGTCGTACATCGTGATTGACGCGGGCGACGCTCCCGTGAAAGAGAAAGAGCTTTTGACCGACGAGCGTTACCGGGAATTGATGCGCGATCATCCGGGGCAGTTCGTGGCGAAGATGGGTGCCGAAGCGATCAAGGAATTGCTCGCCGCCGTCAACGTCGAAGAATTGTCCGTTGAAATGCGCGCGCGGATGCGCGAAGAGACTTCGCAGCAGAAGAAGCTGAAGTATTCAAAGCGTCTGAAGGTCGTGACGTCGTTTTTGAAGTCCGGCAATCAGCCGAACTGGATGATCCTCGACGTGATTCCGGTTATCCCGCCGGAGCTTCGTCCGCTCGTGCCTTTGGACGGCGGGCGCTTCGCCACGTCGGACTTGAACGATTTATACCGCCGCGTCATCAACCGCAACAACCGCTTGAAGAAGTTGATGGAGCTCCACGCGCCCGAAGTGATCGTGCGCAACGAGAAGCGTATGCTTCAGGAAGCGGTGGACGCGCTGTTCGATAACGGGCGGCGCGGTCGCGTCCTTCGCGGCGTCAATAATCGTCCGCTCAAGTCACTGTCTGACACACTCAAAGGCAAGCAGGGACGCTTCCGCCAGAATCTTCTGGGCAAGCGTGTTGACTATTCTGGCCGCTCGGTGATCGTCGTTGGCCCCGAGTTGAAACTGCACCAGTGTGGTTTGCCGAAAAAGATGGCGCTCGAATTGTTCAAGCCGTTCATTTATAACCAGCTCGAAAAGCAGCAGTACGCCGCGACGATCAAACAGGCGCGCGAGATGGTTGACCGCCAGGAGCCGGTCGTGTGGGACATTCTCGAAGAAGTGATCCGCGAGCATCCCGTCTTGCTAAACCGCGCACCGACCTTACACCGTCTCGGTATTCAGGCGTTCGAGCCGGTGTTGGTCGAGGGCAAGGCGATTAAGATTCACCCGCTCGTTTGCACGGCGTTCAACGCCGACTTCGACGGCGACCAGATGGCCGTCCACATTCCGCTCTCGCCGGAAGCGCAGATCGAGGCGGCAGTCTTGATGCTCGCGTCGAACAACATCCTCAGCCCCGCGAACGGCCAGCCCATCGCCGTGCCTTCGCAGGACATCGTTCTGGGATGTTACTACTTGACGAAGGACAAGCCGGGCGCGAAGGGCGAAGGTCGCGTCTTTACCTCGCCCGACGAGGTGCTGCTCGCGCTCGACGTTAAAGAAGTAACGACGCAGACGCCGATCAAGCTGCGCATTCAGGGCGACTTGATGGATTTAACGCAGGAGCACGACACGCAGGACGTGATGCGCGCGACCGTGCAGGAGAACATCCGCCGCGTCATCAACACGACGGTGGGCCGGGTCATCTTCAACGACCAGATTCCGCCGGGCCTGCCGTTCTTCAACGGCACGCTGAAGAAGAAGGGCTTACAGTCACTCGTCAACTACTGTCACATTCGTCTCGGCCACGAGATGACTGTCAAGATGCTCGACGACTTGAAGA
>JBPCPQ010000219.1:0-2672 GCA_050999015.1 Pyrinomonadaceae bacterium
CTCTGGTCGGTTGATGTGAGTTTTCCGCACGGTTGTTCAATCCCTTGTGCCGGCGGTGTTCGACACCGGGCATGATCTCAGCCTTCGCCGCACCATAACTCTTCAGCTTGTCGGTGTTGATCACGCGCGGCACGTACTGCAGGCCATTCAATAGCTTGCGGAAGAACCTCGTAGCCGCCTTCTTGTTCCTCCGACTTTGGACCAGGATATCAAGGACGATGCCATCCTGATCCACGGCGCGCCACAGGTAATGATCCTTACCATTGATCTTGATGAACATCTCATCGAGGTGCCATTTGTCACCGGGTCGAGGACGCCGACGGCGCAGATCATTCGCGTATGTTTGACCGAACTTTCTGCACCATTCTCTGATCGCTTCGTAGCTGAGAGTCACACCACGCACAGCCATGATCTCTTCGACGTCGCGAAAGCTCAAAGCGAAGCGGAAGTAGAGCCACACTGTGTGGCTGATGATCTCCGCGGGGAAACGATGGCGGCGGTACATCGAAGAAGGCATGCTCATCGGCAGATTATGTCGTAAGATTTGCCGTCGTGCCTCACCATCTCGTTAAGTTGACAATACCCTCCCAAGTCCTTCGCGTAGACGGCGAAGTCCTCGACCTTTTCGACAACGAGCTGAAACAGCTCTCTACTTTGTTCTGAGATTTCGTGTGACATTGTTAATCCCATTCGAGGGGCGGGTGATTCACCCGGCGCGTGGCTTAATCGGATGCCGAATGGAGTCATTCGAAAGAAGCGGCGCGGAGCGCGGACGGAGTATACCAGTTATGTCCGAGAGGTCTTATTCATGGGTCTTTTTATCAGAGCGATGAGCCGGGCATCATCAATTTCTTCTTCCCGTGTCAGCGTAAAGAGAAGAAGCGCCGGGGCTTGGAGGAAAGGCCGGCGCCTTTCTTCTTCTGACGTTGATGTAATCACTCGCGCACTGCCGAGCGGTTAGCTTCTGTTTTCGCACCGGTCGGATGCTCCCTGTACATACTCAGTAACTCGTCGGCGAAGCGGAGGTCTCCCATTCTGATCGCCGCTTTCGCAAATATCTGATTCTCGCGCCGAAGTCGCGTCCTCGCTGCCGCGTCGTGCTCGGCCTGCTCAAACAACCGTTTGTACCCAGCCGTCAGTTCCTCACCGGTTATTCTGGCACGAGGCCGGTCAAGCGCGCTCACGCCTAGTCGCCGCTCAAGCCGTTCGATTTTTTGCTTTACACTCATCTCCGCCGCTCCCCCTGTTGCGCGAGCAATTGTTCAAGTCGTTCGACACGCTCCTGAAATTTCAATCGTGACCATGTGGACGAAGGCATCCGCCAGTTGCTCGTAGTCGGCGCGGCGCGCTTCGACTTCGGGGCTGTACGCGCTTTGTGTGCGAGCGACGGGCGCCGCTGTTTCGTTAGTTCCCTTCCCTGATGTATTCTGATTTCGCATAGCATGTCTCCTTATCGAGATGTGTGAAGGGCTTGGCGGGCGTTCCAGCGCTCACCAAGCCCGTTTCCGTTAGTGCCCCCGGCGCTGAGCCATCAACCCCGTGTGAACTGTTAGCGCGGCCAGAAGGTGCTTGCACACGAGCGGGCGATGATTGCCACGCATCGGTGATCCCGCCTCGCAAGAGCACGTGCCGAAGCGCTTCCCGTCCACGACTTCAAACATCACCACGTAGCGGCGACCGTTAGAGCGATTCAAGACCGCGTACTCGCGGAAGCGGATCATGCTGACCAACATGCGCTCGCGCCGCGCCCGCTCGATGGCTTTGGTGAACTGTTGTTTGCTTTGAATCTGAATCATTGTTTTCCCTTTCCTTCTTAAAACTATTGCCACTTGACAATTGTTATTATAGGCACAGCAAAACTATTGTCAAGCGAAAAGTATTATAGAATGAAAATGTTTTTGACCGACAAGAGAATTTGAGTATAATGCCGGCATGATGAGGCCAGACGAAAATTACATTTCGACATCCGAGGCCGCGCAGGCGCTTGGAATCAGCCGTCAACGGGTCTTGCAGTTAATTAAAAATGAAAGACTAAAAGCGACCAAGTTTGCCAACATCTTTATGATCCGCCGCGTAGACTTAGCCGCTGTTGAGGACAGACCACAAGGTAGGCCACCCAAAGCCAAGCCCGCGCAGAACGGCAGGAAGAAGCGGCAGAAATGAGCGCGTCAGGCGGCGGGGCACTACACGCGGCGACAGTCATAGCAATCACGAAAGGGGCGGACATCCAAACATGCAGGACGATAAATTAGCCGAAGACGAAGCCCGCCGCGCTACGCAACACGCGGCGATCAAGTCGGAGGTCGAGGGCGACGTGAACGCCGAGATTGCCGCCCGCGCCAATCGCACAACGCCGACCGAAGCGCGGCAGATGGAGCAGGTCGCCGGGGAGTTCCGTGGCAAGGCCATCAACGAAGTCGCCGAGACCGAACGCGAGGTCGAGCGTTCGCGGGGTATAGCCCGCGTCTCACAAGTTGTTGACTACATCTTTTATGTCGTCTACGCGCTGCTCGCCTTGCGACTCATCTTGGCGCTGCTCGCGGCCCGCCGGAGCGCCGGGTTCGTGCAGTTCATTCACAGCATCACCGACCCGCTATACGCTCCGTTCCGGGGGATCGTCGGGAGTCCGACGATGGAAGGTGGCTATACGCTGGCGCTGCCGATCATCATCG
>JBPCPQ010000476.1:0-3737 GCA_050999015.1 Pyrinomonadaceae bacterium
CATGTACTGAATTTGTTTGGCTTCGACCAGCTTACTGACGGTGGAAGTTTCGGTCTGCACGGCCGCGGTCGAGGCGATAATCGAAACCGTTTCACTGACCTGTCCAGGTTCAAGCGTCGCGTCAACGGACGCGGGAATGCCGGGGTCAACCTTCTTATTGGTCGTCTCAAAGCGCTTGAAGCCGGTCTGCTCGACCGCAACAGTGTAGAGGCCGGGGGGAACGCTGGAGACGACGTAATAGCCTTCTTCATTCGTCGTCGCGGCGCGCTCGAGATTTCTACCTTCACTTGTCACAATAACTTTCGCGCCGGTAATCGCCGCGCCCGCCGAGTCTTTCACGTAGCCTGAAAGCTGCGTGTTGTCTGATTGTGCGAAAATGTCCGATGAAGCGGCGAAGAATAGCGCCAGTGTGAACAACAGCGCCGAAGCCTTCGAGGCAAAACGGCTCACGCGAGCCGGGGATAGTTCTCTGTGCATGCTCATACTCCTTACTTGCAAGAGGGTTATTCTCAAAAGAAACATTAGGGGTGAAGCGAACACCGTCGGGCAAAGTACACGTCCGATTCGCGCGATGCTGATGTCAGTTGAAGTTAACTTTGAGTTTAGATGTGCGCGGCAACAAAGTTCTGCTTTTTCGCCGCAGGTGTCCACGTTGATGTTGTGCGAGCGACCGTCAGAAACGGACTGCACAGTTACTTTTCGCTTGTTATCTAAAATTGAACGGGCGGGTTGTGAATGGGTTTTTATCTCTCTGTCACAATAGCCGTTCAAAAACCGAAGTTGAATGCGATAAGATGCTAACAGATGTTCTCGATTGATTCAATTACTCGCTCCGTAAATTTTTTAACTTTCGTCTCCTGTGTGACTGGAAGCTCGCAATTTGGGAAGAATCTTGACAGCGACTATGTGGCGTGGGAGCATGCCCGGTCGCATAAAAACCTTTATTGAGCGCACGGAAGCGGAGATTCACCATCGTATGAAAATTCTCGTCATCGGATCGGGAGGGCGGGAGCACGCACTGTGCTGGGCGTTGCGGGAGCGCGGGCGCGAAAAGCAAAGTCTCTTTTGCGCGCCGGGTAACGCCGGCATCGCCGAGGTGGCGCGGCGCGTTCCCGTCAGCGCCACTGACGTTCCCGCGCTGGCCTCTTTCGCCGAAAGCGAGCGGATTGATCTCACCATAGTCGGCGGCGAAGCCACGCTCGCCGCCGGACTCGCGGATGAGTTTCAAGAGCGAGGCCTCGTCGTGGCAGGCCCGCCGCGCCGCGCCGCGAAGCTCGAATCAAGCAAGGTCTTTGCCAAAGAATTCATGGCGCGGCATCGCATCCCGACCGCGCGTTTCCGCTCCGCCGATTCGGCGTCCGAGGCGCGGGCGATTCTGCGGAGCGGTGAGTTTGGAACAGAAGATGCGCCGGTGGTGATAAAGGCTGACGGACTCGCGGCAGGGAAAGGAGTCGTCGTCGCACGCACGCGCGCCGAAGCCGAATCGGCAATCGAGGATTTAATGGAAGGTCGGGGCGTCGCCGGCGAGGCCGGGTGGCGCGTCGTCATCGAAGGGACTCTCGAAGAGCGCGAGGTATCGCTGCTGTTGTGGACGGACGGAAGCGACTACATCCTGATGCCCGCCGCGCGCGATCACAAACGCATCGGCGAAGGCGACACCGGCCCGAACACCGGCGGCATGGGAGCGATTACCGCGCCGGAGGTGCTCGACGAAAATCTTAAAGCCTCGATTGTGCGCGACATCGTGGAACCGACGCTTGACGGCGCACGCCGCGACGGACTCAAGTTTAGCGGCGTGCTGTTCATCGGCCTGATGCTGACCCGTGCGGGGGCGCGGGTGCTCGAGTATAACGTGCGCTTCGGCGACCCGGAGGCGCAGGCGATTTTAGTGCGCTTACAAAGCAGCCTTGTTGACGTGTTTGAAGCAATCGCGCACAGGCGTCTGGGGCATACGCGAGTCGAGTGGAGCGATGATGCTTCGGCGTGCGTCGTGCTCGCGGCGCGCGGCTACCCGGAGCGACCGGAGATAGGCGCGCGCATCGAGGGTCTTGAGATGGCCGCGCGAGAAACACCTGCCGTCAAAATCTTTCACGCCGGAACCGAGCAGTCGGATGATAACAATCTAATCGTATCAGGCGGGCGCGTCCTCGGCGTGACGGCCGCCGCCGCCACATTAGACACGGCACTCCAACATTGCTATGCCGCGATTGACGACATCCGCTGGGACGGCATGCAGTACCGCCGAGACATCGGACGTTTTACGGAAAGCGTGAAGCAGAAGGCAGAAGGCAGAAGGCAGTAGGCAGTAGGCGGAAGGCGGAAGGCGGAAGGCGGAAGGCAGAGGGCAGTAAGCAGCGTGCAGCGGGTGGCAATTGCAGCCGCGAAATCTCACGTCTCGAAGCTGAGAAAATTCAAGTTGAAATCGTTTTACTGCCTTCTGCCCGCTGCCTTCTGCCTTCTGTTTTCCCCGCTCTGGCAGGACACGCCGCAACCCTGTTATACTCAAGTTCGGAAGCTGCGACGGCGGTGCGACGTGCAACCCGGAGACATTAGCTTTCGTACAACTGCTGAAATCACGTGCCGGTGAATTGTTCCCCGCGAGTTGGTAGTCTATTGTCAGGGTTGGAGGATGAGAAGAGATGGGATTGTGGGCCAGAATGAAGCGCTCCGTGCGCGCTATGTTCGGCGGTGTCATCGAAAAAACTGAAGACCCCGAACTGATACTCCAACAAACCATTCGCGACATGCGCGACCGCGTCCCTGAGTTGAACAACTCAGTCGCGCAGGTGATGGCGACGGAAAGGCTACTGGCGAAAAGCAGGGAGAAACTCGAAGTACAGGTCGTTGATCTCGACTCCAAAATAAAAGCCTCCGTGAAGATGGGGCGCGACGACATTGCGACCGCCTACATCGGGCAACTCCAGCAGGCACAGGTTGACCTTCAGAAAACTTCCCAGCAACTGGATTACGCCGCGCAGGCATCAAAGCAGGCGCTCAAGGCGCGGGACAATTATGTGCTCCAGATGCAGCGTCGCTCGGCTGAAGCGATGCAGCTCATAAATCAATCGAAGCAGGCGAAGCTACAGGAGCAACTCGCGCAGACGATGGAGTCGTTTGAACTCGGCGACGACGCTTCGACCTTCAACGAGATGCGCGACAAGATAGACCGCCGCGCCGCCGCCGCCGACGCGAAGATGCAACTCGGCGCGGCCTCGGTTGATACGCAGATGCAGGAGATCGAGCGGGAAGCGATGGACATGCAATTGCAGGATAAGCTGCTCGAATACAAACAGCAGATGGGGTTGTTGCCGAGTGCGATTGGTCATCAAACTCCGGCACTCCCGGTAGCAGGCGAGACCCATAACAATAGTGACAGCGCTCCGATGCTTCCGGCTGCGGATGAAAGGTCGAATTAGTACTTTTATGTTAAGTGAATTGGGCGCGCTTCACGGGGCTTCATTAAATACTCGGTGAGCCGTCGCGGTCAGTCGTTGCAGTTCGCACTAATGGATGATTATGGTGGAGAGAAAG
Source organism: Pyrinomonadaceae bacterium (assembly GCA_050999015.1). Taxonomy (GTDB): domain Bacteria; phylum Acidobacteriota; class Blastocatellia; order Pyrinomonadales; family Pyrinomonadaceae; genus JBPCPQ01. The sequence goes on from JBPCPQ010000476.1 coordinate 3,532, forward strand.
TTCAATCTTGAATACTTGAAAGAGGCAGTGAAGGAGCCCGTTAACTTCTGGGGCATGGCGGGTTTCGCCGTCGCCGCCGCGTACACGCAATCGGTGATTCCGATAGCCGCCGCGCTCGTCACCGAAGGAATGTACCTCGCCACCGTGCCCGCCAGTAACCTCTACCGTCGCCTCGTTGACGGGCGCAATAAGAAGCGCCTTCTGGA
>JBPCPQ010000445.1:0-1918 GCA_050999015.1 Pyrinomonadaceae bacterium
CAACACGCGCTGGCTCGGCTGGGGCTGCGGCTTCTTCGACATGGACAACGACGGCTGGCTCGACGTCTTTCTCGTCAACGGCCACGTCTACCCGGAAGTTGCGAAACTCACGACCGAGGCTGGCTACGCACAGCGCAAAGTCCTCTACCGAAACTTACGGAACGGACGCTTTGAGGATATTTCGGAGAAAGTCGGCGGCGCGGTCATGGAGCCGTCGCCCGCGCGCGGCGCGGCCTTCGGTGATTATGACAACGACGGCGACGTTGATATTCTCATCAACAACGTCAACGCCCTGCCCGAACTACTGCGCAACGAATCGAGCGCCGCGCACAACTGGATCAAAATTAGAACCGTCGGCGTGAAATCAAACCGCGATGGCATCGGCGCGCGCATCAAATGTGTAACCGAAGATGGCAGCCAGATTGATGAGGTCAGGAGCGGTGGCAGCTACTATTCGCAGAACGATCTGCGCGTCCACTTCGGCGTCGGCAAGAGTCAGAAAATTAAATCAATCGAGATTCGCTGGCCGAGCGGTCAAGTAGACACGCTGACCGATGTGGCGGTCAACCAAACCGTTTACGTCAAAGAAGGAAGCGGCATCATGCGGACAATCGCTTCAAAAGAAATGAAAAATGTGGCGCGCTAATCCGCCGGTCATGAGGCGCACGGCAATGACACTTAAGCCGCCGCGCTTCAATTTGTGTTACGCATTTCGCAACATTAACGAAGATCATCAATCAGCCTGCTCGCGCAGGCTCGAATTTGCCGCCTGCATTACAGACCCATTGAGATTTGCGACTGACTCATGTTGGGATTAGCAGCGCATGAGTCAAACAAGTATTCCGATGAATCATTCGTCTTCATACCTTTTCACTCGCAAGCGATTTCACTGTGCGCTGATTCTCGCGCTCGCAATCTTCTTCTCATCTGCTTACGGGCAGAAAACACCAACCCGCGACACCGCCGAGAAAAACTATCGGGACGGACTCACGCTTTTACAGAAACAACAAGTTGACCCGGCAATCACGCTCTTCCGCGAAGCCATCCGGTTGTACCCGACGTTCGCCGAAGCGCACGCCTCGCTCGGCTTCGCGCTCGGCACGAAAGGGCAGCTTCGGGAAGCGATTGCCACGTTTGAAACTGCCGTCAAAATCAAGCCCGACTTCGCCGAAGCTCATTATTATCTCGGCACCGCGCGCTGGTTCTCGAATGACATTACCGGTGCGATTACGGCGCTACGCACCGCCGCGAAGTTTCTTCCTGAAAACAGCAACGCTCATTACTATCTCGGACTCGCGCTCGACAAAAGCGGCGACGTGCCGGGCGCGTTGCAGGAATTGCGGGCGGCGGTGAAGCTCGCGCCGGAGATGGTCGAGTCGCGCCACGCGATGGGGCAGGTGCTGCGAAAAGATGATGATCTCGACGGCGCGATTGAAGAGTTCCGCGCGGTCATCAGGCTGAAGCCCGACTTCGTCCAAGCCTACAACGATCTCGGACTCGCGCTCGTCCAGAAGCGCGATCCCGAAGGCGCGGTCGCCGCGTTCCAATCGGCGCTGAAGCTCGACGCGAACAACCTCACGGCTCATCACAACCTCGGCATGGCGCTGATTCAGAAGAGCGACTACGCGGCGGCCATCGCGCAATATCGAAAGCTCCTCCTGCTCGCGCCGAACGACGCGGAAGCTCATTACAATCTCGCGCTCGCACTGAAGGGGAAAGATTCTTTCGACGAAGCCGTGAGCGAACTGCGCAAGGTTATCGCGCTTCAGCCCGCGCTCCCCGAAGCACACTACACGCTCGGCGTCATACTCCTGCAACAATCGAAGCTGAAGGAAGCCGCCGACGCCTTCAAGGCGGCGACCGTGGCGAAGCCTGACTACCCTGAAGCGCACTACTCGCTCGGCACCACGCGCCAACA
>JBPCPQ010000448.1:0-5424 GCA_050999015.1 Pyrinomonadaceae bacterium
AGTGCGTGCGGTGCGTGAGTTCTTCGCCGCAGAAGACGGCGCGTCTGAAGAATTGTTCGCCGTCTGGGGAAGCGCCGGTTTCCTCGAAATCGCCGTCTTCTGCGGCTCTGCGGCGCGCGTCCTTAACGCACGGCGCGGGCAAGCGGTGAGTGTGGTGAGTGATTGAAAAGAGTTGCCATTGCGTGAGGTCTTTGTCACTTGTCACACCTCACCGCGTTTTGCTATCTTCCATGCAATCCAACGAAACAAAAGGAACGCTTAACATGGACAAAGCGAAGGACAACGCGGCGGCGACCGCCAAGAGTCCAGCTGGGCTGGAAGGCGTCGTCGCGGCCACTTCCTCAATCGGCGACGTTGATGGCATCAACGGCGTCCTCATCTATCAGGGTCTCAACATCCATGACCTCGCCGAGCACTCGAACTTTGAAGAAGTAGTGTTCCTGCTTTGGCATGGGCGTTTGCCGAAGCAGGCGGAACTCGACGAACTGCGCCGGGCGATTGGCGAAAACCAAACGCTGCCCGACGAAATCGTGACGCTGTTGCGCGCCGCGCCGCGTGATGCCGACCCGATGGACGTGCTGCGCACCGCCGTTTCGGCGCTGGCTTTCTATGACAAAGGGGCGAACGACATTTCGCGCGAGGGCGCGCTCCGCACGGCGACGCGCCTTACCGGACAAATGCCCGTGCTCGTCGCCGCGATTGACCGCATCCGCAACGGGAACGACCCCATCGCGCCGAAGCCGGAACTCAACATCGCGACCAATTTCCTTTATATGCTCAAAGGTGAAATGCCTTCCGAGCGCGAGGCGCGCATCTTCGACGCCGCGCTGGTGCTGCATGCCGACCACGAATTGAACGCTTCCACGTTTACGGGGCGCGTCGTCGCGGCGACGCTCGCCGATATGTACGGCGCGGTCACGGCGGCGATTGCGGCGCTCTCCGGCCCCTTACACGGCGGCGCGAATACGAACGTGATGAAGATGCTGCTTGAGATCGGCAGCGTAGATCGTGCCGAAGGATGGATCACCGACGCTTTGGAGCAGAAGAAAAAGATCATGGGCTTCGGCCACCGCGTCTACCGCACCGAAGACCCGCGCGCGACGCACTTGCGCCAATTCTCGAAGGAGATGGGCGAGACTCACGGCGATTCGGGGTGGTTTGAAATCTCGCGCAAGCTCGAAGAAGTGATGCAGCAGGAGAAAGGTCTCTACCCGAACGTTGACTTCTACTCCGGCTCGACCTACTACATGATGGGCATCCCGCTCGATCTGTTCACGCCGATCTTCGCCGTCAGCCGCATCAGCGGATGGACGGGGCACATCCTCGAACAATATGCCAACAATCGTTTGATTCGCCCGCGCGCCGAATACACCGGCCCGCGCGACGTGGCTTACGTGCCGATTGACGAGAGGTAATCGGCGAAGAGTTTTCATTACAAAGGCACGAAGGCACTAAGAACTGCTCATGCTTTCTTAGTGCCTTCGTGTCTTTGTGGTGAATGATTTTAAAAATTTATCTCGCGTCAGTTGTCAGCTTTCAAACTTCCATCGGAAGCGGGCGGCTGAATAGTATGCGTTGGCTCCTCAAAAAGCGTCAGCGGCTCCGCCACCTGCGCGGGATTTTCCTCGTCGGTATATTTTTTCAAATCTTCCGTCGCCGCGATGAGGCGTGTGCGCCAGATGAAAATCATCGAGAGTAGAAGCGCGACAGTGCAGGCCGCGCCGCCTTCGATGCCATAGCTTCCGCCGGTGAGCCACGCCGGGCCGTTGTCGGTCGCGCGCAGCAGAGGGTCGGGAGCAACCTGCGTGATGCCGCTGACGGGCAAACCGAGGAGCGCGCCCATCGTCCAGTTCCAAGACCAGTGTACGCCGAGCGGAAACCACAGGCTGCGCGTGCGCAGATACGCGACGGCCAACCACACGCCGGCGAGTGTCGTGTTGACGAACGTGAAGCCGCGTGCCACGTTCGGGTTTCCCAGATGAACAACCGCGAACATAATCGAGGAAGGGATGATTGCCAGCCACGCCGGCCACGAGCGCAGCACGGTCTGGAGCGGGTAGCCGCGAAAGAGAACTTCTTCCGCCGCCGCCGCGAGGACGAAAATAATTCCCGACACGAGGAGCGTGTTCAAGGCGGCGGGCAAAAACTCCGCCGCCTTAAAATTAAACGTGAAGCCTCCGAAGGCCATTGCGATCAACGCCCCTACGATGAGCGACCCAGCCCCGACGAGTGAGCCAATAGCTAGGTCGCGCCACCATCCGTGATGAAGCGCCCAGCCGAGCGCGCGCCACGGCAAACCTTCTAACAGTCGCCCGCACCCCCAGCCGATGAGCGCCGCCGCCGTAAATAATGCGAAAGCCTGTGCGACAAATCCGAGCCGGCTCTCCAACGCCGAAGTGGCTGCCTCTGTTGAATTGGCAGATGAGGGAAACAAAAGAACAAACATGCCGCCGAGCAAAACGGTTAATAGAATCACGTAGAGGAGGACGAAAACGCCCAGCCGCCAACCGCTGCGGAGGCGACCGGCGCGGTTGAAAATCGGAGTGCTCGCAAAGCGACGGATCGAAGAATCTGGAGTCATGATAATAAAGTGATGGGTGATAGGAAAAAGCTGAGAAACATGTACTCGGTGTAAGCAGTGCAATCATTTCCCTGAGACTTGCAGCGCGGGGGAAACTCGGTGTTGGATGAAGTTAAAACCTTCTTGTCACTTGTCACCGTTCATCCGTCATCCTTTGATTAATATAAACGAAAGTCACGGCAAAGTCTCAAGGTTCTTTGTGCGCGGGCGCGCGTGATAAACTTCCGGCCAACATTCCGATGAACGATCACATAAATCTCGAACAAACGGCGGAAGCGGGTGAGCGTAATCTCCGGCGACGCAGTACGTTGTGGCTGCTCGGCGGATTGGTGTTATTACTGCTGGCAATCCTCGTCGCCCTACAGGTCTTCGGGCTGTGGGAAGTGTACACCCCCGAAACCGCGACCGATACGCTTTTTCTCTACGCGCTCTCGTCGCTCAACTTCGTCGCGTTTTTCGTCTTCGCTTTCATCTTCGTGCGCAACCTGTTGAAGTTGCGCCGGGAGCGCCGCGAGCGACAGCTTGGCTCGAAGATCAAGACGCGGCTCGTTGTCTACTTCATCACCGTCAGTTTGCTGCCGATCACCGCGATGGCAGTTTTCTCCTACATTTTTTTCAACCGCTCGCTGGAAAAGTGGTTCGGGCGCATCCCCGAAGAAATTGTGAAAGAAGCTCAGGCGGCGCGTGATGAAGACGCGGTGCATCGCGCGCAAAGCCTCGTCGAGTCGGCGCGACTAAGCGCACTCACGCTTGACCAGCAGGCGGCGCAAGGGACGAAGCCGGAACCCGGAGACTTGATCGAGCGCGGTGGCTTTGATGCTCTCACAATAGTTTCGCCTGAAGGGGCGGAAGAGATGCGTTTCCGAGAAGACGTTGACTTCATCGGCACCAAAGAATTGGACGGGGCGATGGACACGGCGCGCTCTCGTCTTCGGTCGGGCGCGCTTGGCGGACAAATCTTGAGCGTGAGCCGCGAAGCAATCGTCGCCGTCGTGCCTTTCGGAGACGGGTGGACGCTCTTCGCCGCGCGCGACCAGATGAGTAACTCTCACCTCGAAAAGATTGTCTCCGGGGCGGAGACCTTCGAGCATCTGCGCAAGCGACAGCGCAAGGTGCGTCTGCTCGGTCTCTCGACGCTCGGATTGTTGACGCTGATGCTTTTGTTCGCGGCGACGTGGAGCGCGATTCACTTGGCGCGCGGCATCGCGACCCCGATCCGCGCCCTCGCCGAAGCCTCTGATGAAGTCGCGCGCGGAAACCTCGGACACCGCGTCACCGCTGCCGCCGACGACGAATTGGCTCTGCTTGCCGACTCCTTCAACGCGATGACGGCGCAACTCGAAGAGAACCGCCGCCGCATCGAAACGGGCGCGGCGGAATTACAGGAAAAGAATCTCGCGCTCGCCGAACGCCGCGATTACATCGAGACCGTTCTCGAGTCGCTTTCGACCGGCGTGGTCTCGGTGGACGCGAGCGACCACGTGACGACAATCAATGGGGCAGCGCTCACGATGCTCGGCGTCGAAGCTGCGCCGCGCGTGAAAATCACGTTGGGCGACATGGTGGGTGCGGAAACTCGCCTCGTTTTGGAGCGCATCATCTGGCGTGCGCGTCTACGCGGGCGCGCGGCGGAGCAGTTAGATTTAGTGCGGCGTGTGGCGCACCATGGCGAGGAAGTGGACGGAGGAATTCCGGCCACAATTCCGGTCGCAGTGCCGGTCGCAATCACCGCGACGGCACTCGGTCATCTCGCCGACGAAGGGCGCGGCGTGGTCGTGATGATGGAGGATTTGTCTGAACTACTCGCGGCGCAACGCGCGGCGGCGTGGAGCGAAGTCGCGCGTCGCATGGCCCACGAGATTAAAAACCCTCTGACGCCCATTCAACTCTCCGCCGAGCGCATCGCCCGCAACTTCCAACGTAGCTTCAACGGCGAACACATTGACAACGCCACTCTGACGAACGGTGCGAGCGGTAACGGTCACGGAAACGGCGCGGAGGGCAAGGAGCGCGTCGCGCGGATTGTCGAAGAATGTACCGCGACGATCACACGCGAAGTTGCCGGCCTCAAGGCGATGGTTGATGAGTTCACGCGCTTTGCCCGGCTGCCGCACGCACGGCTGGAGTGCGCCGATTTGAACGAAGTCACACGCCAAGCGGTGGCGCTCTATGAAGACCGTCTCGACGATGTGCGAATGGACGTGCGGCTCGCTCACGCCCTGCCGAGCGCAATGCTCGACGCGGAACAGTTGCGTCGCGTTTTCGTTAACCTGATAGACAATGCTGTGGAGTCGCTGGCGGAAACGGAAGGCGAGCGGCGCATCACTGTGGCGACTGGGCACGACCACGCGCGCGGCCTGCTCCTCGCGGAAGTAGTGGACACTGGGCACGGCGTCGCGCACGCTGATATGCCGCGCCTCTTTCAACCATACTTCACGACGCGCGGGCGCGGCACGGGCCTCGGTCTCGCCGTCGTGCAACGCATCATCGCGGAGCACGGAGGACGCATCCGCGCCGAAACCAACCGTCCACGCGGCGCGCGCTTCATCTTCGAGTTGCCGGTCGCTGAGGAAGGGAAGTGGGGGTCGGAGGCCGGGGGCCGGTATCGGAAACAGGTGTAAGCCAATGACTCGGACTTTCTGTAAAAGTAATCTTAAGAAGCCGCAGTGTTGCCTGTCGCCTCGCAGTGCTCGGATAGCGCATATTCCGAAACACCGCGATGATGTTTCTAAATCTTCACCGTTCCCCGACCCCCGCCCCCCGACCCCCGTTCGCTATGCCTGCATCAATTCTCCTTGTTTCCAACGAGCGGGGCATCCGCGAGACGCTGCGTGCGGTGCTTG
>JBPCPQ010000242.1:0-3037 GCA_050999015.1 Pyrinomonadaceae bacterium
ACCGGTTAGGCGAAGGTGTCGCGGAATATGCCGAGACGCGACGCTTCGCAGGCGTGACGCCGCCGGCTTCAAGGCCAACGGCGAGCGCCGACGCTTCGACGCCGACTGCCGGCCAAACGGGATGGGCGGGTGTGCAGAATCCTCTGATGACTCCCGTCGCGCCATTCGCGCCACTCAACACAACATCGTTTCAGGGAGCATCCCCGGCGCGCTTCTCCTGTGCGAAGAGTAGAATGTCGTGGGTCTTCTGGTTGGTAATCGCTATCGCGATCATGGCGGCGACCGGCGGCGCGATCCTCAAGCCGATTAGCCGGTTGGGCGGCGGCGGGAATGCCGCTTCGAGCGCGCCGCGCTCCTTCTTTGGGGCGGACAACTTCGAGGACGTTGACGGCGGCGTCGGCGTGATGATTTCGGCCATCGAGATACTTTCTCCGGCGGCTCAGGCCGGCCTGATCGGCGGCGACATCGTTAAAAGCTTTGACGGTCAGCCTGTCACGGACGAAGACGGAATGCGGGAGTTGCTCGCCCGAACCCCAATCGGTAAAACCGTCGAAGTGGTCTACGTCCGCGACGGCGAAACGAAACAAACGATGCTGACGACAATCTCGCAGAGAGACTTCAAAAACATTGACTTCGACGACCGCCCGGAAGGCGAGGGCTTTCTCGGAATTGACCCCGGCGATCTTGAGCGCGTCGCGGTGCCGAACACAGAGATTCATGGTGTGCGTCTCGGCGACGTTTACCGCAACCGCCCCGGCTACCTCGCCGGTTTGCGCGAGGGCGATATTGTCATCGAGTTCAATGAGCATTTAATCCGCACGGAGAAAGAGTTTCTGTTACGAATTGACGAAGCACTGCCGGACAGCACAATCAAAGCCGTCGTGATGCGCGGCGGCGAGCGCCTCGAGATTCCCGTCAAGATGGGGAAGGACTAAGAAAGGATGAATGATGAACGCGGAAGGATGAGAGGGACACGGGGACGGGGCGACTGAGGCGAGCATGACTCTGAGCGCCGCGTCTCCTCAGTCACCCCCTCCCCGCGTCTTTCTTCGATTCATCCTTCATCCTTTCTATGAGTCGCGCTTCCATTTCGCGGCGCACGTCCTCGCGGTCTTCCTCCTCTTCATCGGCCTCGAACAATTCAAAAAGTGCGAAGGGCGCGTCCGCGACATGTCGCAGCTCCCACGCCTCGCGGCCTTCGTGTGAAGCGCGCGCAAACCATAAGGCATCCACCTCCCAAACCCTGACGGCGACGCTCTCGAACAATGAGGCATCGGTTCCCTTCGCCGCAGCGTGAAGTTGAGCCAACGTCTCGTTGCGCATCAATACGCGCGCCAAACGCCAGCCGTGCCTGCGGTAAGTAGCGCTGATCTCCTGAAATAATTGAAGCTGATTCATCTTCTGAGTTGGCCTCTCCGCTTATCAGCGACGGTTTGAAATGGACGGCGACAGAATACATCAGAGAGGGCGGGCGGCAGTTATGCCGCAAGGCAAAAGTGAGAAATACAAAAAGCAAAAGTGGGTACGGTAAAAATTTAAGAGTTATGCAGATGACTAATAAGGTTTAGAGTTGTGGCTTCGAGCCGCGAATGCTCGCGTCCGGCCATCACGCTTGAAGGCATAACTCTCAACCCGAACCGTCTTATTCCTAAAAGTTTGCTCATCACGCTGGAGTGCCTTCGGGTGGCGCTTGCCAAACGGACGTCGCGTGACGAACGAGGTTGATTGGCCGCGCTCGCTCGCTTCATAATAACTGCGCGAGCGGGTCGCGTGGGATGACGCGCCACCTGTATTCTCTCGTTCTCGAAATGCTTCGTTCCGCTTGTTGACAGGGGAGTTGTCTCAACCATTGCTCAATCATTCTGAAGAAGGTCGGCGCAGTCGTCATATCGAAGCGCCTTTTTATTCCGCGCTTGAGCACTCTCTCCGGCGTCGCGGGTTAAGACTTGATGGCGTCTGCCAAGCTGATGACCCGGCGGCGCGGCGTGTGCTCGAAGAGTACGGCGCGATGTTTCTGGCGGCGGACGACGTGCGAGTTCCGCCGGTGAGCGTCTTCACGAGCGACGAAGAAGTGCGGGCGTTTCAGGGAGCGGCGACATCGCGCGCGGAAGTTTTCGGCTCCGACGTGATTGAGTTGCAACCGGCGGCGCTCGCGGCACTGCTTGGGGCATGCGCCGATGCGCTCTCCGAAGGGCTTGGCATTACGCCGCGCGGGGGCGCAGAAGCGGCGCGGCGCAGCTTCGACGACACGCTCCGTTTGTGGGATTCGCGCTTTCTCCCCGCGCTCGACTACTGGTGTTTACGACAGCAGCGCCTCGCGCCGGAACAGGCCGCGCGCCTCCGCGCGATGCTGCCGTGGGAGCAGGTTGCGGCGGCGCTCGAACTGGAACAGGAGGGCATCTTCTTCAGCAAGGATTTTTCCAAGAGCGTGCTTTACTCGGTCGCGCCGCCGGGAGCCTCACAGCACCTCTCGATGCTGGCTTTCGACGTTGCCGAATTCGGCGACCCTGTGGTGCGCCAAATTCTCGCGCGCCACGGCTGGTTTCAAACCGTGCAGAGCGACTTGCCGCATTTCACGTACCTCGGACTCGACGAAGACGAACTGCCCGCGCGGGGCCTGCGCCGCGTCGTTGCGGGCGATCAGGTCTTCTGGGTGCCAAACGTGGAAGAGGAGTCAGGAGTCAGGCGTCAGGAATCAGAATAATTGCCGCTGGCATTCTTCTGTTTTCTGCATTCTATATTCCATCTCCTTTGGTGCAGTCTGCAAGACACGACTCTTTACTTTTCCGATTGTTTATGAGAAAGAATTGCCGCCGTTTGTGGGAGTTGTATCGCCAACAGTAGCAAGACGAAGCGGTAAAAACTGACCACTGACCACCGACCACTGACCACTACTTTTTTGAGGAGACAACTTAATGACTATCTGTACGGCTTGCGGGGCGGAGAATGTTGAAGGCGCACGGTTCTGTGTGAAGTGCGGCGCGGGGATAAGTGCCGCGCCCGATCCCGGCGCGTGGCGCGCTACCGAAGAGGCGAA
>JBPCPQ010000352.1:0-3778 GCA_050999015.1 Pyrinomonadaceae bacterium
GGACGAGGGGTAGACAAAAGCTGCGTCGCTAATGCGACGCAGTGTGTGGTTGTGGTGCAATCCCCGGCGTTGAAACGCCGGGCTAAATTCACAGCGTCGCTCCGCGACGGATTCATGCTCACGCTTCAAATAAATATATGGCGAAAGCAAACGAAATTAAGGGACTCGACTGCGGGGCGGATGTCCTGAGCGGCGTGAGGCTGGCGCTGCGCACGCGCCTTGCGGAGATGTGCGCGCTCAGCAATCATGCAATGGACTGGTCGAACATCGAGGGCGTTCACGACATGCGTGTCGCGTCGCGGCGTTTGCGTAGCGCGATGAAGGATTTCGAGTTGTTCCTGCGCGGAAAGAATGGTCTTCGCGGATTGAGCGCGGAGGTCAGGAAAGTAGCCGACGCGCTCGGCGGTGTGCGAGATCAGGATGTTGTTATCGCGGCGCTCGAAAAACTAAGCGAAAAAGCTCCGGCGGATGCGCGCGAAGGCGTCGAACGAATCGCCGCAGAACGCAAACGGAATCGCGACGCCAGCCGCGAATCGCTCGGCGCTTTGATTACCGAAAGTAATCTCGACAAAATGGGAGCGCGGTGGAACGCGGCGCTCGAAAAGCTGTCGCCGTCTTCACACCGGAAGGGCAATTTTAAGCACGCGGAAAATTCGCGCGCGGGTTTGAGTTTCGGCGACGCGGGCCGCATCATCATCACGAGACGCTGGGACGAACTCGACGAATTAAGCTCAAGTCTCTTCAACCCTTTCAAAGTAAAACCTCTCCACGACATGCGCATCGCCGCCAAGAGATTGCGGTACGCTCTTGAAATGTTTTTCCAATGCAGGGGCGATGCTCTTGCTCCATTTGCGAAAGATGTGGCAGACATGCAGTCCGCGCTCGGCGAATTACACGACTGTGATGTGTGGATCAAGGGGCTCGGCGAGAAGCTGCGAGTACACGCTTCAGACGACGGTAGCGAAGATGTGAGCGCGGAGTCACCGGGCATCCGAAAAGAGAATCGCCAAGCGACAGTCTGGCTGATGCGACATTTCACCGACGAGCGAACTAAACAGTACCGGACGGCGCTGGCACACTGGAATAAATGGCAGCTTAGTGGTTTCGGAAAAAAGCTCCGCGCACAACTCGATGCGGAATCTTTTTCATCGGAAGTCAGCGGACAGGATTCCGGGGCGACAAAAAGTTCAAGCGGCTAAAGTCATCAATTGAATTACCAATCGCCGACATTGCGCTCTTCATAACTCAAAAGCTACAGGTCAATCGTGACAGGTGACAGGACAAAACCAAGCGATTGCGGAATACGGATTGCGGATTGCGGATTGAAGAACTAGAAGAGTCTCTTTTGATCCGCATTCTGCAATCCGCAATCCGCAATCATCTTGTCACCTGCCGCTTTTGAGTTTTTAGCGCCGACCTCATTTCGAGGGAATATCAGGAGAAATTAACATGCGGGCGATGATCCTCGCCGCCGGATACGGTACGCGCTTGTGGCCGTTGACAATTGATCGCGCCAAGCCGGCGATACCTTTTCTTAATCGCCCGCTCGTCGGCTACGTCGCGGAGTATCTCGCACGTTACGGCTGTGACGAGGTGGCCGTCAATCTGCATCATCAATCGGAGTCGGTTCGTGCCGCGCTCGGCGACGGCAGTCGCTTCGGGGTGCGCCTCCACTACGTCGAAGAGCCGGAAATCCTCGGCACGAGTGGCGCGCTCGATAACGCCCGTGAATTTCTCGAAGGCGACACGTTCGTCGTCATCAACGGCAAACTGGCGACGGACATTGATTTGAACGGAGCAGTCGACACGCACCGCCGCACCGGCGCGTTAGCTACTCTTGTCCTGCGACCGAACGAGCGCCGCGAACGCTTTAGCACGGTGCAGACTGCGAACGGGCAAATCCACGGTTTCGGCCCCGCGCCAATAATTCCGCAAGAGTCTGATAACGTCTCTGGGTCGTCCCAACTTACCGATCCTGATAGCAGATTAAGCGGTAAGCAAGATACTCGTTTGAGAGCGTTTGAGAGCGCGAGAATGAATGAACAACAAGAAGGTGGTGGGGACGCAAATGAGTCTGACGTTCCATTGATGTTCACGGGGATTCAGATTCTTGAGCCGCGCATCTTCTCGTACATTCCGCGCGGCGTTTTCTCGCACACCACAACTGATGTTTACCCGTTGGCGATTGCGCGGGGCGAACGCATCGCCGCACACATTTCGGAAGGCATGTGGTATGAATTATCCACGCTCGAACGCTACCTCAGTACCAGTCTCACCCTTCTCGCGCGCGCGGGCCGCGAGCTTTCAATTGGGGAAAATTCTCGCATCGAGGATGGTGCCGATGTCAGAGAGGCAGTGCTTTGGGAGAACATTAGGATTGAGGCGGGGGCGCGCGTTCGCCGGGCGGTAATCGGGGCGGGCGTGCGCGTGATGGCCGGCGAGTCAATCGAGAACGCGGCGGTCGTGCGCGCGGAGTTGGTGCAAAACTCCGCGCGGCCGCCGAAATCGCTGGAAGGGAAGTTTCGTGGCGCGAATTTTGTGGTGCCTTTAGCGCAATGATACAATTCAAGCCGCGTTCAACCATGAACACAAAGCGACGCTGCCGCTGCCGTCAACGGTTTCGAGCACGTGTTATAAAATCCGATTCGAGACATTCAAATCCTTTCATTCGATCCCATGACTCATCCGTCTGGAATCACATCCGGCGCATTCAAGGAGTCCGCCCGCGAGAGACTTAACGGATACGTCACGAGTGCCGGGTATAAAGCCGATGAAATCGTCGCGCTGACGCCCGACGCTTCGACGCGCGAGTATTTTCGGGTTCCGTGGAATCGGGAAACCGCCATCGCCGCCGTGTACCCCGAACCGTTCGACCCTGAGATACATCCGTTTCTCGACGTGACACGTCTTTTCGCCGAAAGCGACCTCCCGGTGCCGGCAATTCTGGATGTGAATGCGTCGCTCGGTATTATTCTTCAGGAAGACTTGGGCGATTGGCAATTGCGCGACACGCTGGCAGCGGCCTCGGCGGACGTTTTTGAAACGCATATCGAGCAGGCCATCAGCTTGATCGCCGACATCCAAACGGCGACGATAAAAGCCGTCGAAAGGAATTCCATCGCCGGTCGGCTGGCTTTCGACGAAGCGAAGCTGTCATGGGAGTTAAATTTCTTTTTTCAGCACTACTTCACCAGCTTCCGTGGCGAGGAGTTGAGTCGCAGCGAGGAAACGCAGGTAAAAGCCGAGTTGAACATAATCGCCGCCGAACTGGCGGGTCGTCCGCGTGTATTGTGTCATCGTGATTTTCACGTCTCGAATTTGATGGTTGATCGGCGCGGGCGTCTGCGGATCATTGACTATCAGGACGCGCGCATGGGGCCGGCGAGCTACGACTTAGTGTCGTTATTACTCGACCGCCAACTGTGCCCGCCGTCGTTGGCGGAGGTGCGTGAGCGAAGACTTTATTTTCTGGAAGAGAGAGACCGTCGCGGATTGGATGCGATTGACCCCGATGATTTCGCCCACGAGTTTCGTTTGATGGCGGTGCAGCGGTGCCTGAAAGCCGCCGGCACATTTTCTTACCAAACCGCCGTCGCCAATCGCGGTGAGATGTATGCGCAATACATCCGTCCGATGCTACAAATCGTCGTCCAGTCAGCCGAGTGGCTTGGCCGTTTCACGGCGTTGCGGGAAGCCTTGAATGCGAGGATTAACCACGACTCCCATGCTAATGCGGACTGAAGCGGTGGCGGCGGGTGAGGGCGTCGCTCGCGGAGAC